>JANOEW010000261.1:0-4414 GCA_031413475.1 Amaricoccus sp. | reverse complement strand
CGCGGGTAAGCGAAATGGTCCCGATCTGCATATCTCCATACGGGCCCGCGGTGTTGAAAGCCGCATCTTCGAGGCCGGACACACGACCGCACCTGACCACATGCCCAGCCGTTGCCAAGAAAACGCTTGCATCCGAGGGGGCGTCCACACACGCCCGGTTCGAAGCGCAGCGGCTTGTGTCGTCAGCGATCTTGTTAAGCCCGAGCCGATCGAATAAGTTCATAACCGTCGAGACGTGCCAACGCCCGCCGCGCAGCGTGAGCATGCCGCGCGCGTCCAGCTCCGCCGCGACGGCGCGCAGGCTGGTCGCGCCGCCCGCCCGGATGTCGGCGATTGCGTTCGGCGGCGCGACTGGCGAAGATGCCTCCGTGTTCCGCTTGGACCGATCGCCGTTTTCGCTTCTGCATTGCCGTCGCCCCACGCAGGCGGAACGGCGCAGATGCGGCGACCAAGCCGGTCACGTCCGCGCGCGGGCCCGTTGGGACATGGACCGGAGCGCGGTGACCATAGTAGTTTCGCCGTCGGGCGGATCGACGATCTCGAGGGAGGCGCCGCTGCCGTCACGCTGATCCGTTGGCGACCCGCGCGCCGCCTACCATCTTGAGTCAACAGAGGGGACCACCATGACCAAGACCTTCCAGCTTCTGCTCGCGACCGCCGCGCTCGGACTGATCGCCGCCAGCGCCTCGGCGCAGGACGCCAAGACGTTTGCGCTGGTGCAGATCAACCAGCAGGCCCTATTCTTCAACCAGATGAACGAGGGCGCCCAGGCCAAGGCCGTTGAGCTCGGCGCGAACCTGCTGATCTTCAACGCCAACAACGACCCCGCCGCGCAGAACAGCGCGATCGAGACCTACATCACCGAAGGCGTGGACGGCATCATCGTGGTGGCCATCGACGTGAACGGCATCATGGCGGCGGTCATCCAGGCCGACGAGGCCGGCATTCCTGTGGTCGCCGTCGACGCGATCCTCCCCGAGGGACCCCAGAAGGCGACGATCGGCGTCGACAATAGGGCGGCGGGTGCCGACATCGGCAAGTTCTTCGTCGAGGCAGTGGGCGACGGCGGCGCCAAGCTCGGGATCGTCGGCGCGCTCAACTCGTTCATTCAGAACATTCGCCAGGAAGGCTTCGAGGGCGAGCTTGCGGGCGCGCCGGGCATCGAGATCGCCGGCGTTGTCGATGGCCAGAACGTGCAGGACATCGCCCTGACCGCGGCGGAAAACCTGATGACGGCGAACCCCGATCTGACGGCGATCTACGCCACCGGTGAGCCGGCGCTACTCGGGGCCGTCGCCGCGGTCGAGAGCCAGGGCCGCCAGGAGACCGTCGGCGTGTTCGGCTGGGACCTCACGGCCTCGGCCGTCGCCGGCATCGACGCGGGCTATGTGAAGGCCGTCGTCCAGCAGGACCCCGCCGGCATGGGCGCGGCGGCGGTCGAAGCGCTCGAGACCATCACCGGCGGCGGCTCGGTCGACGCGGTGATCTCGGTGCCGATCACCATCGTGACCAAGGACAACGTCGACGACTTCCGCGCGATGTTCCAGTGACGCCAGCCGTCGAGGCCCGGGGGGAGCGATCCCCCCGGGTCCCGCGGATCCAGCTGCGGGGAATCGTCAAGAGCTTCGGCTCGGTCGAGGCGCTGCGCGGCGTCGACCTCGACCTCTGGGGCGGCGAGTGCCTTGGCCTCGTCGGCGACAACGCCGCGGGCAAGTCGACCCTGACAAAGATCATCTCCGGGACCTACATCGCCGATGGCGGCGCGATGGAGTTCGACGGGACGCCGATGCGGCTGACCGGCCCCGGCGACGCGCGGGCCGCCGGCATCGAGATGGTGTTCCAGGACCTCAGCCTCTGCGACCACGTCGACGTCGCCGGCAACCTCTTTCTCGGCCGCGAGCCGACGCGCGGCCCGTTCCTCGACCGCCGGCGCATGCTCGAGGACGGCCGCCGCATGCTCGACGCGCTCGAAATCCGCATCCCCCGACTGACCTCCAAGGTGGCCTCCCTGTCCGGCGGCCAGCGCCAGGCGATCGCCATCGCCCGCGCCGCCGCCTTCGAGCCGCGCGTGCTGATCATGGACGAGCCGACCAGCGCGCTCGCTGTCGCCGAGGTCGAGGCGGTGCTGTCGCTGATCAACCGGGTCAAGGCCAAGGGCGTCGCCGTGGTGCTGATCACCCACCGCCTGCAGGACCTCTTCCGCGTCTGCGACCGCATCGCCGTGATGTACGAAGGCACGAAGGTCGCCGAGCGCGACGTGAAGGAGACCGGCCTCGAGGACCTCGTCACCCTCATCGTCGGCAAGGGGGCGCACTGATGTACACGGAACGGCGGCAGGGAAGCGCCCTGACGGATTTCGTCGCAGAAAATGCGCAGGTCCTGTCGATCCTCGCCTTCTTCCTCGCCTGCCTCGTGTTCTTCTCGGTCGGCAGCGACAACTTCCTCACCGCCACGAACTTCCTCAACATCCTGCGCCAGGCGGCGCCGATCCTGATCGTCGCGGTGGCGATGACCTTCGTGATCGTGACCGCGGGCATCGACCTGTCCGTCGGCAGCCAGGTCGCGCTGGTGAACGCCGTCTGCGCGATCCTGCTCGCGGCGGGCCTGCCCTGGATCCCGGTGGTGATCGGCATGCTCGCCTTCGGCGTCGTGGTCGGTCTCGCCCAAGGCTGGTTCATCGCCTACCAGAGCATCCCCGCCTTCATCGTCACGCTCGCCGGGCTTTCGATCCTGCGCGGGATCGCGCTGTGGCTGACCGAGGGCTATTCGATCCCGGTGCCGCAGCTGCCCGGCTTCTACGCGCTCGGACGCGGCTCGATCGCCGGGCTGCCGATCCCGGCGCTGATAGGCGTCGCCGTCGTCGCGCTCGGCGTCGTCACGCTCAACACCACGAAATACGGCCGGCAGGTGGTCGCCGTCGGCTCGAACCCCGAAGCCGCCCGCCGCGTCGGCATGCCGGCGCGCTGGACCATCGCCTCGGTCTACGCGCTGACCGGCGCCGCCTCCGCGCTCGCCGGCCTGCTGATTGCCGCCCGCCTCGGCTCGGGCTCGTCGAACGCCGCCGTCGGATTCGAGCTGCAGGTGATCGCGGCCGTCGTGCTGGGCGGCACGTCGCTGATGGGCGGACAGGGGACCATCCTCGGCACCGTGCTCGGGGCCCTGACCATCGCCGTGATCGGCAACGGGCTGATCCTCATGCACATCTCACCCTTCTTCACCCAGATCGTCACCGGGGCCATCATCCTCGTCGCGATCTGGCTCAACACCCGGATCTTCACGGCCCGGCTGGGCCCGCGGCGGAGCAAGTCATGAGCGAGCTGTCGGAGGCGCATGTCCGCTCGGGCAGGGTGATGACGGTGACGGGCCCGATCCCCGTGGCCGACCTCGGTCTGACGCTGATGCACGAGCATATCCTCAACGACTGCTCGTGCTGGTGGAACCCGCCCGGACGGGACCGCGCCTGGCTCGCCGACGCGCCGCTCACGCCCTCGATCCTCTGGGAGCTGCGCCAGGACCCCTTCGTCAACCGCGAGAACCTCGGCCTCACCGACGAGGCCCACGCGGTCGAGGAGCTTGGCCTTTTCACCGCCGAAGGCGGCCGTACGGTGGTCGATCCGACCTGCCGCGGCATCGGTCGCAACGCCGCCGCGCTGTTGCGAATATCTCAGGCGACCGGCCTTCAGATCGTCATGGGCTCGGGCTACTACCTCCAGGACTCGCACCCGCCGGAGCTCGCCTCGATGTCCGAGGACGCCATCGCCGACCAGATCGTCGCCGAGGCCACCGACGGGATCGACGGCGTCCGCATCGGCCTGATCGGCGAGATCGGCGTCTCCTCGGCTTTCACCCCCGACGAGCGCCGGTCACTGCGCGGCGCCGCCCGCGCCCAGGGCCGCACCGGCCTGCCGCTCATGTTGCATCTGCCGGGCTGGTTCCGCCTCGGCGGCGAGGTGCTCGACATCGTCGAGGCCGAGGGCGGCGACCCGGCGCAGACCGTGCTCTGTCATATGAACCCCAGCTGCGACGACTTCGCCTACCAGCGCGACCTCGCCGCCAGGTGCGCGTTCATAGAATACGACATGATCGGCATGGACTTCTTCTACGCCGACCAGCAGGTCCAGTGCCCGGACGACGACGCGGCAGCGGACGGGATACTGCGGCTGGTCGACGCCGGCTTCGGCGACAGGGTGCTGCTCAGCCAAGACGTGTTTGTGAAGATGATGCTGACCCGGCACGGCGGCAACGGCTACGGCTTCGTGCCCCGGCACTTCCTGCCGCGGCTGGTCCGTCACGGCATGACGCCTGCGGCGGCCCGCGCGCTGATGATCGACAATCCCGCCCGGGTGTTCCACGCGGCGGACTGAGGGAGAAGACGATGACGAACGTGCTGCTGGTCGGCGAGAGCTGGGTGAGC
>JANOEW010000260.1:0-3611 GCA_031413475.1 Amaricoccus sp. | reverse complement strand
ATCGGGTCGATGGCCGGCGGGCATGTCTTCGCCCGGCTGTCGCGCCGGTTCGGCGAGGGGGTGGTGAACGGCGCGCTGACCGCCCGGGTCGGCATCGCCGCGATGGAGGTCTGCCGGCCGCTGCCCTTCGCCGCCCTGCGCCGGCCGAAGGTCTCGAACCTGATCGGCCGGGCGCTGACCGGGCTGTTCCAGAAGACATGAGTCGCAGGGCTTGCACGTTGCAAGCAGAGTCAACCGGCTGATTTCATTGTCTGATCAGGTTATCCATATAGGCTTATCCACAGGGCTGGGCCACCGCGGCGAGGCTGATCGGCTCGGGCCTGGGCGAGATCACGATTGCAGCCAACCGGCGCCGCGGCTAGAAACGGGGCCATGGTCAGGGTTTTGGCGCGTCCCGAATTACGTTCCCGGCGTCCTGAGCGCTCAGGACCGCCGGGTCATTCCCGTTCCATTTCCCTTCCGCGACCACGGACCCCGCCCATGTGCGCCGACACGACCGCCCCCGATCCCAAGACGGAAACCGCCGTCCCCGACTACAAGGACACGCTGTTCCTGCCCCGCACCGACTTTCCGATGCGCGCGGGCCTGCCGCAGCGCGAGCCCGAGTGGCTCGCCCGTTGGGCGCGTATCGGCGTCTACGACCGGCTGCGCGCGACCGCCTCCGGCCGGCCGCCGTTCGTGCTGCACGACGGCCCGCCCTACGCCAACGGCAACCTGCACATCGGCCACGCGCTGAACAAGATCCTCAAGGACTTCGTCGTCCGCAGCCAGCAGATGATGGGCCGCGACAGCCGCTACGTTCCCGGCTGGGACTGCCACGGCCTGCCGATCGAGTGGAAGATCGAGGAGCAGTACCGCGCGAAGGGCAAGAACAAGGACGAGGTTCCTGTCCTCGAGCTGCGCGCCGAGTGTCGCAAGTTCGCCGCCCACTGGGTCGACGTCCAGCGTGACGAGTTCAAGCGCCTCGGCGTCACCGGCGCCTGGGACGACCCCTACCTGACCATGGACACCCACGCCGAGGCGGTGATCGCCGAGGAGTTCATGACCTTCGTCATGAACGGCTCGCTCTACCTCGGGTCCAAGCCGGTGATGTGGTCGCCGGTGGAGAAGACCGCGCTGGCCGAGGCGGAGATCGAGTACAAGGACCACCAGAGCCATACGGTGTGGGTGAAGTTTCCGGTACGGATCGTCGGCGGCGACGGGCCGAAGCTGGCAACGGAGCTTTTCGGCGCGAAGGTCGTCATCTGGACCACAACCCCGTGGACCATCCCGCAGAACCGCGCGATCGCGTTCAACCCGGAGATCGCCTACGGACTCTATGAGGTGACGGGGCGGCCGGAGGAGTGCTGGGCGCGGATCGGTGACCGCTACCTTCTTGCGGACGCGCTCGCGGAAGGCGTCCTCGCGCAGGCACGGCTGATGCCGGATATGTGGCGCCGGCTGCAGGACGTGCCGGCGGAACTACTTTCCATGTTGACCTGCGCACACCCGCTCGACCGTTTCGACGGTGGCGAGGGCGAATGGAACTACGCCGTGCCCCTGTTGCCCGGCGACCACGTCACCGACGACGCGGGTACGGGCTTCGTCCACACCGCGCCCTCGCACGGCGACGACGATTATGCGCTCGGCCGCCGGTTCGGCCTGAAGATGACGCACAACGTCCTGGAGGATTCGTCTTTTCGCCCCGGCTTGCCCCTGTTCGGCGGGCTCGCGATCTTCGACGCCAAGGGCAAGGAAGGCCCCGCCAACAAGGCCGTCATCGCCAAGCTGCAGGAGGCCGGCGCCCTGCTCGCGCGCGGGCGGCTGACGCACAGCTACCCACACTCGTGGCGCTCGAAGGCGCCGGTGATCTACCGCAACACGCCGCAGTGGTTCGTCGCCATCGACAGGCCGCTCGACGACGGCATGGGCGCGTTCGGCGCGACGATCCGCGAGCGGGCGCTCACCTCTATCGACACGCTCGTCGAATGGACGCCGCAGACCGGGCGCAACCGGCTGCATTCGATGATCGAGGCCCGGCCCGACTGGGTCCTGTCCCGCCAGCGCGCCTGGGGGGTGCCGCTGGCCTGCTTCATGCGCCGGGGTTCCGACGGCGAGGTCGAGTTGCTGCGCGATCCCGCCGTCAACGCCCGCATTGTCGCGGCCTTCGAGGTCGAAGGCGCCGACGCCTGGTACGCCGCAGGCGCCAAGGCCCGCTTCCTCGGGAACGACTACGATCCCGACGCGTGGGAGATGGTCACCGACATCCTCGACGTCTGGTTCGACTCCGGGAGCACCCACGCCTTCGCGCTGCGCGACCGCGCCGACGGGCTGTGGCCCGCGAGCCTCTATCTCGAGGGCACCGATCAACACCGCGGCTGGTTCCAGTCCTCGATGCTGCAGGCCTGCGGCACCATGGGCCGCGCGCCCTACGAGGCGGTGCTGACCCACGGCTTCACCCTCGACGGCGACGGGCTGAAGATGTCGAAGTCGCTCGGCAACACCACCGCGCCGGCCGACGTGATCAAGCATTACGGCGCCGACATCCTGCGCCTCTGGGTCGCCCAGGCCGACTACACCGCCGATCAGCGCATCGGGCCGGAGATCCTCAAGGGCACGGCGGACAGCTACCGGCGGCTGCGCAACACCCTGCGCTTTCTGCTCGGCGCGCTCGCGGATTTCGACCCGGCCGAGCGAGTCGAGCCCGCGGCGATGCCCGAACTCGACCGCTGGGTGCTGCACCGGCTGGCCGAGCTCGACGCCGCGGTGCGTGACGGCTACGCCGCCTATGATTTTCAGGACGTGTTCCAGAGTCTGTTCCAGTTCGCCACCGTCGATCTTTCGGCGTTCTACTTCGACATCCGCAAGGACGCGCTCTACTGCGACGCGGCGTCGAGCCCGCGCCGCCGCGCCGCCCGCACCGTGCTGGACGCGCTGTTCGCGCGCCTCGTCGCGTGGCTCGCGCCGATGCTGCCGTTCACCATGGAGGAGGTCTGGCTGGAGCGGCGCCCCGGCGACGAGAGCTCGGTGCACTTGACCGATTTCCCCGCGACGCCCAAGGCCTGGCTCGACCCGGCGCTGGCCGCGAAATGGGAGCTCGTGCGCCGCGCCCGCCGCGTGGTCACCGGCGCGCTGGAGATCGAGCGTCGCGACAAGCGCATCGGCGCGAGTCTCGAGGCCGCGCCCGTCGTGCATGTCTCCGACCCGGCGATGCTGGCCGCGCTCGATGGCGTCGATTTCCCCGACGTCTGCATCACCTCCGCCCTTACGCTGACCGCCGACCCGGCCGCTGCGGAGGCCTTCCGGCTCGAGGATGCGCCGGGCGTCGCCGTGGTTTCGCGGAAGGCGGCGGGCGACAAATGCGCGCGCTGCTGGAAGATCCTGCCCGATGTCGGGACCCACGCCCACCCGGGCGTCTGCGCGCGCTGCGACGCGGCGCTCGGCTGAGTCCGGGCCCGCGTGATCGTCCTGCACATCGGCCTGCCGAAGACGGCGACGACCTTTCTGCAGCACCGGATCCTCGCGCGCGGCGAGGGCCTGGCTTTCGTCCACCGGACCTGCGGCGCGGCGGAAGCGGAGCTGTGCCGCGAGCTGCGGTTCTTCGCCAAGGCGAACGCGCTGCGGGCGGCGCT
>JANOEW010000259.1:0-4374 GCA_031413475.1 Amaricoccus sp. | reverse complement strand
GGTTGTCGAGGGCGCTCGTCGCCTCGTCGAGCACCAGCACGTCGGGGTCGTGGTAGAGCGCGCGGGCGATGCCGATGCGCTGGCGCTGGCCGCCCGACAGCCGGACCCCGCGCTCGCCGAGCAGGGCATCGTAGCCCTTGGGCAGCTCGTCCACCACAAAATCGTGCAGCCTGGCGATACGCGCGGCGCGCTCCACCGCTGCCATGTCGATCCGGTTCGGCTCACGGCCGAAGGCGATGTTCGCGGTGACGGTGTCGTCGGTGAGGAAGATCTGCTGAGGCACGTAGCCGACGGACTTCTGCCAGCGGCCCACGAGCTCGTCCGTCACCACCTCGCCATCGACCACGAGCGCGCCCTGCTGCGGCCGCAGGAGGCCGAGGATCACGTCGACCGCCGTGGTCTTGCCCGCGCCCGTGCCGCCGACGATCCCGACCGTGGCGCGTGCCGGGATGGTCAGCTCGAGCCCCGCGAGCGCGCCGCGGTCCGCGTTGGGATAGGCGTAGTGCACGTCCCGGATCTCAAGCCGGTCGCGCAGCTGCAGCGCCGGTCCGTCGGGCGCGGGCGGGACCTCCCCCTGCGGCAGGTCGCGCGTCAGATCCGCATGGATCCTGTCGAGCGAGGCGCGGGTGAAGCGCATGCTGGCGACCGAGGCGTAGACCTGCTGCAGCGCGGGCAGCAGACGAAGGCCGGCGAAGGCGTAGACGCCGAGCACCGGCAGGACCGCGCCCATGTCGCTGTTCCCCCGGGTCAGCATGATCACCACGAAAAAGAGGATGCCGCCCAGCGCGATCGCCCGTAGCAGGTTGCGCGGCAGTTCGGCTGCCACGCCGACGGCTGCGTTCGCCTGCGCCGAGCGCAGCGCCGGCCGATCGAACCGCCGCAGGAACGCGGTCTCGAGATGGAGGAGCTTGACGTCCTTGATACCGCCCATCGCCTCGCCCGCGATCTTGTACTTGGCCTTGTTGGCCAGGCGGCGCTGGCGGCCCAGACGCGTGAGACGGGCGCGCACGGCGACATAGACGAGGCCGTAGCCGCCGCCGATCGCCAGCGCCGCGCTGACCGCGGCGATCGGATCGACCGCCACGAGCAGGGCGACGAGGAAGAAGGCCACGGTCGCCTGGGCGATCAGCTTCATCGCCGGCAGCATGCCGCGATGCACGACCTCGTTGACCTCGCTCAGGATCGTCGAGCCGAGATCGGCGCTGTGCTGGTTGAGGAACCAGGCGTAGGAATGGTTCAGGTAGCCGCGCAGGATCCTGCTGCCGATGCTGTAGCCGCGCATCGCCGTGAAGCGGTAGATCGCGTACTGGGTGAGCGTCGCGAACAGGAGGCCGAAGAAGACGACGGCGAAGACCGCGATCCCGGCGAAGACGAGGAAGCCGTTGACGCTGGAGAAGCCGAGGGCGCCGTAGACCCGCGCGAGCGTCGCGTTGGTCTCGACCACCGCGGGATTGGCCACGACGGCCAGAAAGGGAAAGAGGGCGGCGATCGTGAACATCTCGACGACGGCCGAAACGATCATCATGGCGAAGAGCAGGTAGAGCCGGCGCCGTTCCTGCACGGTCAGCAGTTCCAGCAGCTTGCGGTAAGTTTCGAACATCGCCACCCGTCACTCTACCCTGGGCGTCGCCCCGCGGCCGATCCGTCGTCCGGCCTTAGCGGGACGACGCAGAACCCGCACCGTGTCCGCCGCCTCGGGCCTGCTTACGCCAAAATCCACGACGGCACAATCGGGGCCCGCCGCACGCTCGCCGATCCGACGACGGCCCGCCGCACGGGCCGCCGCACGGGCCGCTGCGGGGCGGCGGGCGGAGGTCTCCGCCCGCCCGCCGGCGGATCAGGAGCGCGTCCAACTGTCGATCATGCGCCATAGGCCCGTCCATGTGTCGTAACGCGCGTCCTTCCCCTCGATATAGGCGAGATTCCAGTCTTCGTTCGGTGCGCTCTGCGCGCCCTTCGAGTACTCGCGATGCCCGTGAGTGGTGCGGTACTTGAAGTCGGTGACGCCGACGTTGACGCGGGTATGCAGCCCGCGGGCGACGAAGTCGGCTTTGTCGATCATGCCGAGCACGATCGCGGCCGAGGCGAGATTGGCGAACGCGCCCGCCCCGTGCCAAACATAACTGGTGCATGAGCGGGTATTCGGGTTCCCGCCGCCGCCGCCGTCCTCCGTGTCGAGCTCATGCATCATGCCGAGAGCGCCGGGGTTCGGCAGACCCGCCCAAGCGCTTTTGTTCGTGGTCTTGTTCGTGTCGTTGTTCGCGCTGCCGAGGCAACCGCGGAGCTGGAACTCGTTGACGCGGCCCGTCATCGGGCTCGGCGCCTTGAGGCCGTATCCGACCGTGTTCCAGGGCGCGGGGCCTGTCTCGCGGCCGGGCAACGGGGTGTTGTTCCCGTAGACCGAAGGGCCGGGCTTGACGGTGGCGTTGAAGAATCGCTCGAACTCCGCAACAAATATGTCGTGTCCGTCGTTGAGATCGTAGCCCAGCATGCGGTAGACGCCGCCGGCATGGTCGTCGCGCAACGCCGCATGCAACATAGCCGCGGTCGGTCCGGGGCCATAATTCTCCACCATGCCCGGATGCGCGGCGCGCATCACCTCCAGCGTCCACGTCTGCCGATAGGTGTCGTGAAGCATCCCGAGGTTGCCGGCGGCGTTGATCTGCGCGGCGAAGGTCGCCCGGTCGAACGTGGTCAGGAAGCCCTGCAACGTCTCGCCGTTCAGCCGCATGTAGGCGTCGACGACAAAAGGGATCAGCCGGGGCGGCAGTGAGTAGTTCGGCACGCTCCCCCGCTGCGCCTTGTAGCCGCGAACCGTTCTATCAGGCCCGGGGAGCGCGTTGGTGACGTAGGGGTTCACGTCGCTCATGACCCAAAGCGAGCCGATCGCGCACCCCTTCATCACGAGGTCGAGCCGGGTCTGCTCGGCGGCGGTCAGCCCCGTCCATGCGGCCGGGGTGGCGCGCAGGATCGCAGCCGCGCCGACGAACTGCGCCTCGTACTGGGCGTTGTAGCCCGAGCGGCCCGAGGGCGCGCGGTTGTTCGTGAGCCAGAACCTCATGTGCTCCAGCAGTCGCGACTGGGCGGTGCGCGCGCCGGTGAACGACCCGCTGCGGCTGGAGAACGTGCGGGTTTGCGCCGCGAAGGCCTCGAGCGCCAGGAGCGGCACCGGGCAGTGCGCGAAGGCGTTCCTGATCGCGACGCCCTCGTTGTCGGAGGCGAAGGTCGCATCCACCTTGAAGGCGTTCAAGACGTGCTCCATCGCCGCCTGCGTTTCGACGACGGTCGGCGTGAAGACGTCGTGCAGAGGCGTCGCTGGCGCCGGAGGCAGCGGCACGTCGAGCGCGACGGTCCAGTCCGACCAGTCCTGCGCCGGGGCCGCGCGCCAGCGGAACCGCAGCCGGCCGGTCCGCCGGGCGTCGTCCACCCACAGCGCCGCATCGGGCGCGCCCGCCGGGACAGGATGATCCGCGGCGAAGAGCTGGTGGGCGCCGGCCTCTCCGGGCTTCGGCCGGACCGGATGCCAGGCCGGATCCGTCGCGGTCAGCGGGGCGGCGCAGAACTCGATCGCGTCGACCGGCTCGGCCGCGAGGCCCGGGAAGGCCACCTCCGGGCTGAAGGTCCGCGTTTGCCCCTCGGGGCGCCAGACGCTGCGCAGAACCGTCACGTCCGCGGCCTCGAGCGGCCGCTCCGGCGTCGCCTCCACCGTGTAGAGGAGCCGCGCCTCCGCCGCGCCGCCCGAGTTCGTGGCGGTCACCGTCACCACGCTGCCTGAGACCGGCGCGTCGGTCGGCACGCGCAGCACGCCGCTCCGCGGGTCGATCGGCGCGCCCGCGGCGGCGAAGGCGAGGTCGTCGCCGGCGAAGGCGAAGGCCGTCTCCACGGCCTGCGGCCCCGTCCCCTCGTCGAACACCTCCTCGGGCAGCGCGCCCACCAGCCGCGGCGCGGGATAGCGCGCGGCGACCGGCCCGGCGATCGCCGTGACGACCCCCGCGAGGTTGCGTGCGCTGATCACGCAATCGAGCGCGCAGCGGTCGTCCGCGGGCCCGGTCAGATAGGACCGCGCCACGGCGCCGGGGATCTCGACCCCGTCGCGGCGCCACTGGAAGCCGAGATCCGGCGCCGGCGTCCCGCTCCAGGCGCCCGGCTCGGCCGCGAGCTCGGTTCCGATCGTCCCGGCGCCGACGAGCGTCGGCGCCGCGATCAGGAGCGGCGGCAGCGGCGTGACGACGACCTCCCCCTCGGCGCGGATCACGATGTCCTTGCGCGGCTCGGCGGCGGCCGACCAGGAGCCGGCGGCCTCGAGGCGGTAGCGGATCGCCAGCCCGGCGAAGGCGCCGGGCGCGAGCCGGTGCGCCGCGCCGTCCGGATCGT
>JANOEW010000258.1:0-1891 GCA_031413475.1 Amaricoccus sp. | reverse complement strand
TCAGTTTGGTCAGCGAAGCTGGTTCGACCGGCATGTCGATGTCCTTCTCTGCCAGCATCTGGTTGGCGGTGACATCCAGCAACAGAAAGGACTTGGCACGCCGTAGGCGTAGCCTGCGAGACCGAAGAAGGCCGTCTGGCCGAAGCTCAGGGCGCCGCCGTAGCCCCAGACGACGCAGAGCCCCATCGCCATGAAGGTCCAGACGAGGAAATAGGCGGAGTTGCCGACGGTATAGCCGTCGGAAAACAGAGGATAGATCGCCGCCCCTGCGATCGCGAGGCCGACGACGCCCCAGAAGACGGGGCCGCGGCCGACCGTCTGCTCGCCCTCCAGCCGCGCGAGCCACCGAAGCAGCCCCGGCCGGGTCTCGACCGGCGCGTCCACGACAAGGGTGGTCTCGGGTCCGCTCATCGCGCGTCAGTTCCGCTTCAGCCAGCCGGACAGGCCGCCGGGAAGCACGCGGATCACGACGATGACCGCGACGAGGAGGCCGATCTGGCCGATGAGCTGGCCATACCATGCGGTCAGCGCCGCCTTGATGGCCGCGAGGATCGCCGCCGCCGGGGCCGCCCCTACGAAGATGTCGGCGCCGCCAGTCACCACCGTCACGAAGCTCTCGACGATGAAGGTACGCCCGAGCGTGGGGACCAGGGTCATGGTCGGCGCGTAGAGCCCGCCCGCCAGCCCGGCGAGCGCCGCGCCGAGGCCGAAGGTGAGGGTGTAGACCCGTCCGGTGTCGACGCCGAGGGCCCGCGCCATGTGCGGCAGCTGGATCGTCGCCCGCGAGACGATGCCGAAGCGGGTGCGGTAGAACAGGACGTAAAGCCCGAGCAGCAGGACGATCGCCGCGGCGAAGAGCACGAGGCGGTAGATCGAGTAGGAATAGCCGCCGACGCTGACGCTGCCGAAAGGCGTGCCGATGCCCTGCATCGTCGAGCCGAGCAGGATCAGCACCCCCTGGGTGGCGATCAGGCTGATCCCCCAGGTGGCGACGATCGAGTCGACCGGCCGGTGATAGAGCCGCCGGATCACCAGCCGCTCGATCGCCACGCCGACGAGCCCCGCGAACAGCGCGCCCGTAGCTATCGCGAGCGGCAGCGGCAGGCCGGCGCGGGAGGCGAAGACGGTCGCGTAGGCGCCGCACATGATGAACTCGCCGTGCGCGAGGTTGATGATGCCCATCATGCCGAAGATCACCGCCAGGCCCGCCGCCGAGATCACCAGGAACGCGAAGGCGTCCCCGAACTGGTAGATGAGCTGGAAGGCGGTGGACGCCATCGGCTGCCTCGCGGGCCAGGGAGGAAGGAGACGGCCTCGCGGCCGTCTCGGCTGGGCGGGGTCAGTTGGCCGGCGGGGGATCGGACGGCGTGTACTGGGCCGACGGATCGTTCTGGGTGAGGTCGCATCCGGCGTCGCCGAGCCAGTAGGGCTTGATGTCCGCCCAGACCTCGGGGAAGTCGATCGAATGGTCCTCGTTCACATGCGCGAGGTAGATCGTGTGCGACATGTGCTGGCTCTTGGGATCGAGGCAGACGTTGCCCGAGGGGCCGTCGAAGCAGACGTCGCCCTTGGCGATCTCCGCGCGCAGCGCCTCGCGGTCGGTGGAGCCCGCCCGCTCGACGAGCTGCTTGTAGAGGTTCATCGCGATGTAGGAGTTCGCCGCCTCCTGGTTGACGTATGGCTCGTCCGGGAACTTGGCGTGGAACTTCTCGAGGAAGGCCTTGCTTTCGGGCGTGTCGATCTCCTCGATGTAGTTGGTGGTGACGTACATGTCCTTGAGGCTCGGCGGTGTGAACCGCTTGCACCGGCTACTTATGATCTCCAGGAAATTCCTGTAAAACAGGAGATTGACGTTTGATATTAATCAACGCCGATCAGTGCCTCTTCACCC
>JANOEW010000257.1:0-2223 GCA_031413475.1 Amaricoccus sp. | reverse complement strand
AGCTCGAGGACGTTCGCGAGGCGCTGACCGCCATCGGGGTTCAGGGTCTGATGGTCTCCGAGGTGAAGGGCTACGGCCGGCAGTCCGGTCACACCGAAATCTACCGTGGCGCCGAATACGTCGTGAACTTCGTGCCAAAGGTCAAGCTGGAGCTCGTGGTGTCGGACGCGTCCGCGCCGCAGGTGATCGAGACGCTCGCCGCGACCGCAAAGACCGGCAAGATCGGCGACGGCAAGATCTTCGTCCTCGACGTCGAACAGGCGCTGCGCGTGCGAACCGGCGAGACCGGTGAGGAAGCGCTATGACCGGGCGCGCCACGCAGAGGGGAAGGATCGAAAGCCAGATGCCTAAACTGTCACCATTGTTCGTTTTGGCCGCGGTGCTGGCGGCAGCGCCCGCGCTGGCGCAGGACGCGCCGGTCGTCGACAAGGGCGACGTCGCGTGGATGAGCGTCTCCACCGTGCTCGTGTTGCTGATGACCGTGCCCCGGACTTGCCCTGTTCTATGGCGGCCTCGTTCGCACCAAGAACATGCTCTCGGTGTTGACCCAGGTGTTCGCCACGGTCTCGGTCGTGGTGATCATCTGGATTCTCTACGGCTACAGCCTCGCCTTCACCGACGGCGGCGCCCTGAACAGCTACGTAGGCGGCCTGTCGAAGGCATTCCTCAGGGGAGTCGACGCGACCTCGATCTCGCCGACCTTCTCAAACGGCGTCTACATCCCCGAATTCACCTTCATCACCTTCCATATGACCTTCGCCTGCATCACCCCAGCGCTGATCGTCGGCGCCTTCGCCGAGCGGGTGAAGTTCGGCGCGCTGCTGGTCTTCCTGGTGCTCTGGGTGACCTTCATCTACTTTCCCATGGCACACATGGTGTGGTGGTGGGGCGGGCCCGACTTCTTCGCCGAGCAGGCGACGCTGCGGGCGGCCGCGGAAGCGGCGGGCGATGCGGCCGTCGTCGAGGCGGCCAACGCGGCGCTGGCGGCGAACGGGCTCTTGTTCAACTGGGGCGCGCTCGACTTCGCTGGCGGCACGGTGGTGCACATCAGCGCCGGCATCGCCGGCCTGGTCGGCTGCATCGTGATCGGCAAGCGCACCGGCTACCCGAAGGAGCCGATGCCGCCGCACAGCCTGGTGATGACCATGATCGGCGGCTCGCTGCTCTGGGTCGGCTGGTTCGGCTTCAACGCCGGCTCGAACCTCGAGTCGAACGCGATCACCGCGCTGGCGATCATCAACACCGTCACCGCCACGGCCGGAGCGGCGGTCGCCTGGATGTTCGCCGAGTGGTTCATCAAGGGCAAGCCGTCGCTGCTCGGTCTCGTCACCGGCGCGGTGGCGGGCCTGGTGGCGGTCACGCCGGCGTCGGGCTGGGGCGGGCCGGTCGGCTGCCTCTTCCTCGGCGTCATCGCCGGCGCGGTGTCGCTGTTCTTCTGCACCACGGTCAAGCATGCCTTCGACTACGACGACAGCGTCGACGTGTTCGGCGTGCATTGCGTCAGCGGGATCGTCGGCGCGATCGCGACCGGCATCCTGGTGAACCCCGCGCTGGGCGGCGCCGGCATTCCCGACTACGTCTCCGAGCCCGGCTCGCTGATCGTCGCGCCCTATGTCTTCGGCACGGCGGTCTGGGCGCAGATCAAGGCGGTGCTGTTCACGCTGGTCTTCTCCGGCGTCGGCTCGTTCGTGCTGTTCAAGCTGGTCGACATGACGATCGGGCTGCGTCCGAGCGTCGAGGTCGAACGCGAGGGCCTCGATCTCGCCGAACACGGCGAGCGCGCCTACGTGAGCTGATCCTACAGGTTCCCCCCGGGATGGGCCCGCTTGGGCCCGACCCCACCTGGCCCGGCGTTCGCGTCGGGCCTTTTCTTTTGCCGTCGCCCGCGCCAGAAGGTCGTTCGAAGGGGCCGCTGATGACAACCGACTACACCGAGGTCGCCGCCCGCATCCGCGCGCTCGCGGCTGGCGAGGACGACGCGATCGCGCTGATGGCGACGGTGGCCTGCGAGCTGCGCCAAAGTTTCGCGCATTTCGACTGGGTGGGCTTCTACCGGGTGGTCGGCCCGGATCTGCTGAAGATCGGCCCCTATCAGGGCGGCCACGGCTGTCTCGTCATCCCGTTCGCGCGCGGCGTCTGCGGGGCCGCCGCGCGCGAGCGCCGCACCCAGATCGTGGCCGACGTGACCGCCTTTCCCGGCCACATCGCCTGCGCCGCCACGAC
>JANOEW010000256.1:0-3777 GCA_031413475.1 Amaricoccus sp. | reverse complement strand
GTTGCTGAGCCCACTCCAAACCCGATTGGATATTTGCCTCTTCGAGCTCGTCCAACTCCCCGCGTGTCGAGACGTGCAGCTGTAGTAGCCCCTCAGTGCACGCGAACCTGGTGGTCCTGGTAGAGCCGGGTCTCGTAGGCGGCGTTGGCCGCCTCGAGCGCGATGGTGGTGCCGCGGCGGCGGAAGGTCTTCAGCGTCGCCTCCTCACCCTCGATCAGCGCCACGACGATGTCGCCGTTGTCGGCGGTGGCCTGTTCTTGGATCACCACGATGTCGCCGTTGTTGATCCCGGCCTCGATCATCGAATCGCCCTTGACCTCGAGCGCATAGTGCCGGCCGCGGCTGGACAGCATCGCCGCCGGCACCGCGACGCTGTGCGAGACTTGCTGGATCGCCTCGATCGGCGTACCAGCGGCGATTCGGCCCATGACCGGCAGTTCGATCGACGCGGCCTCGACCGGAAGTGCCGCGGCCGGCTGCTGCGGCCGTCCGCCTTCGACCACCGCGGGCCGGAAGCCCGACCCGCCCTCCAAGCTTTCGGGAAGCCTGAGGATCTCGATCGCACGAGCCCGGTGCGCCAGACGGCGGATGAAGCCGCGCTCCTCGAGGGCGGTGATCAGGCGGTGGATCCCCGACTTCGACCGCAGGTCCAGCGCCTCCTTCATCTCCTCGAACGAGGGCGGCACACCGTCGCGCTGCAAACGGCCGTGGATGAAATGCAACAGGTCGTATTGCTTGCGCGTCAGCATCGCGAAGTCCCCGCGGTTCCTATCCCATTGTTCTAGGAACGTTCTTGGTTTGTGTCAACTATCAAATGCAAAACACAATCTGGGGTTTAAGGTAGCCAGATGAACTCAACCAAATCGCCCGCTGCGTGGGCTGGATCCTGCGGCGCGCGGACCATCAGCGCATTCGCCGCCGCGAGGATCGACAGGAGCGAGCTGTCCTGGCGGGCGTAGGGCGAGCAGGACCATCCCGCCGGTCCGGGCTCGACCCGCGCCCGCAGGTAGTGGGTGCGCGGCCCGTTCGCGCCGACGTCGACGGCGAGGCGCGCCGGCAGCGGGACCGGCAGGTCGCCCGCGAGGCCCAGCATCCGCTCGATCGCCGGCAGGACGAACAGCTGGCCGCAGACCAGCGCCGAGACCGGGTTGCCGGGCAGCCCGAGCAGTACCTGGTCGCGAAGGTGCCCCGCCAGCAGCGGCTTGCCCGGACGGATCGCCACCTTGTAGAAGGCGAGGTCGAGGCCGTGATCGAGCGCGGTGCGCTGCACCAGGTCGAAGTCCCCGACCGAGGCCCCGCCGAGAGTCACCACCAGATCCGCCCCCTCGGCCAGCGCCAGTACCGCGGCCAGGCTCTCGGGGGTGTCGCGCGCGATCGGCAACAGCCGCGCCTCGGCGCCGGCGGCCTCGATCATCGCCTTGAGCCCGTAGGCGTTCGAGGCGACGATCTGATCGGGACCGGGTAAGCCTCCCGCCGGGACGAGTTCGTCGCCGGTCGGGATCAGCGCGACCACCGGACGGCGGGTAACCCAGACCTGGCCGGCGTTCATCGCGGCGAGCAGCGCAAGCTCCGCCGGGCGCAGCCGCCGCGGCGCGTCGAGCCGCGCGCCGGCCGCGAAGTCGCCGGCGGCGGGCCGCACGTGGTCCGCGGCGTCGCGCCCCGCGCGCACGACGATCGTGTCGCCCGAGCCCTCGGCGTCCTCCTGAATCAGGATCGCGTCGGCGCCGGCGGGAACCGGCGCGCCGGTATAGATCCGCACCGCCTCGCCGGCTCCGACCGCGCCGGCGAACCGCCCCCCCGCCGGCGCGGTCCCGATCACCCGCAGTCGCGCGCCCGGGGTCGTGTCGGCATCCCGCACCGCGTAGCCGTCCATCGCCGAGGCGGCGAACGGCGGCTGGTCGCGATCCGCTGTCACCGTGCGGGCGAGCACGCGCCCGCCCGCAAGCGCCAGCGGCGTCTGTTCGGCCGGCATCGGCGCGAACAGCGCCATCAGTCGGGCGTGGGCCTCGGCGACGCTCAGCACGGCCGGCGGCGGGGGCGGTCGGCGCCGTTCACGACGCCTCAAAGCGCCCGGACGCGCCGCCGTCCTTGAGCACCAGGCGAATGTCCGCGATGATCATACCCCGATCGACCGCCTTGAGCATGTCGTAGACGGTCAGCGCCGCGACCGAGACGGCGGTGAGCGCCTCCATCTCGACGCCGGTCGGCCCGGTGACTCCGACGCGCGCCTCGATCTCGACGGCGGCCAGGTCCGCGCTGGGGCGCAGGTCGACCTCGACCCGGGTCAGCGCCAGCGGATGGCAGAGCGGGATCAGCCCTGCCGTGCGTTTTGCGGCCATGATCCCGGCAAGGCGCGCGACGCCGAGCACGTCGCCCTTGGCGGCCCGGCCGTCGCGCACCAGGGCCAGGGTCGCAGCCGCCATGCGGACGCTGCCGCGCGCGACGGCGAGGCGTACGGTCGCGGGCTTGTCGGCGACGTCGACCATGCGCGCGGCGCCGGCCTCGTCGAAATGGGTGAGCCCGGCCATCAGCCGGCCTCTGGCGTCCACGGGCTGCGCATCAGTTCGCGCGTCGCCGCCGCGACGTTCTCGGCGCGCATCAGCGCCTCGCCGACCAGAAAGCAGCGGACCCCGTAGCGCGCCAGCTGGGCCAGGTCCTGGCGCGTCGAGATGCCCGATTCCGAGACGATGATCCGGCCCTCCGGCACGGAGCGCGCCAGCGCGCGAGTGGTGGCGAGGTCCACGGCGAAGGTGGCGAGGTCGCGGTTGTTGATGCCGAGCAGCGGCGAGCGCAGCGCGCGGGCGCGGTCGAGTTCGGCGGCTGTGTGCACCTCGACCAGCACGTCGAGCCCGAGGCCGAGCGCCGCCGCTTCAATCTCGAGCGCCGCGGCGTCGTCCACGAGCGCCATCAACAGCAGAATGCAGTCGGCGCCCATCGCGCGGGATTCCGCGACCTGCCAGGGGTCGACGATGAAGTCCTTGCGCAGCACCGGAAGCTCGACGGCCGCGCGGGCCGCGGTCAGGTCCGCCGACTCGCCCTGGAAGCTCGGCCCGTCGGTCAGCACGCTGAGGCAGGCGGCCCCGCCGTCGGCGTAGGCCCTGGCCAGCTCGGCCGGGTCGACGTCGGCGCGGATCAGTCCCTTGGAGGGGCTGGCCCGCTTGATCTCGGCAATCAGCCCGTAACCCCCCGCCGCCGAAGCCCGGCGCAGCGTTTCGGCGAAACGGCGGGTCGGACCGGCGGCGCGGGCCTCCACCTCGATCTCGCCCTGCTGGCGCTCGGCGCGGCGCGCCGCGACCTCCTCGAGCTTGTAGGCCTTGATGTCACCGAGAATGCTCATCGCGCCGGTCCCGCTTGCGTCACGCGCGCCAAGGCTTCCGCCTTGCCCCTGGCCGCGCCGCTGTCGACGCTTTCGCGCGCGAGCGCAACCCCCTCGCGTAGGTCCGCCGCGCGTTCGGCCACCACGAACGCAGCGGCGGCGTTCAGGAGCACCGCGTCGCGGTAGGCCGACGCTTGGCCGTCGAGCAGCGCGCGCAGCGCCGCGGCGTTTTCGGCCGGCGTTCCACCTTCGATCGCGGCGAAGGGATGCACCGGCAGGCCGGCGTCTTCAGGATGCACGCTGAACTCGGCGACCCGGCCGTCGCGCAGCTCGGCGACCCAAGTCTCGCCGGCGATCGACACCTCGTCTGTGCCGTCGGCCCCGTGCACCAGCCATGCCCGATCCGAGCCGAGCGCGCCGAGGGTCTCGGCCATGGGGCGGATCACGGCGCGGGCATAGGC
>JANOEW010000255.1:0-3658 GCA_031413475.1 Amaricoccus sp. | reverse complement strand
GCCCGCAGCAGGTGTTCACCCTGATTGTCGAGGTCGGGCGCAAGACCGGCGACGGGCTGCCCGACGGCGCCACCGGGGCGGCGCTGCTGTGCTACGCCACGGGCGTGGACGAGGAGGAGGCGGTACGCGAGACGGTGGCGGTGTTGAAGCTCGCCGACCTCGCGCCGCTGGACGTGACCGGCTACGGCACGCTCGAGGAGCGTCTGGCCGCCGGCGAGGTGGCCGAGGAGGAGCGCGCCCTGATGCAGCAAGCCGGAGCCGAGAACGCGGTGATCGTGGCGGAGATGACGCCGTTCTTCGGCGAGGACTGAGCCGCGTCCATCGGCCTCTGGCGGCTTTACGAGCGCCGACGCCCCTGGGCTGAACCGCGGATCGGGCGCGGCCGACCGAACGCCCGTCGATTGCACGGCAGCGACGCGACATGGATGTCGCAAATGGGCGAGACGGACTGCGGGCGTCGGTTAACAACCAAATCTGACCGGTCGCGAAGTTTCTTCAGCCGAACCTGCTCCGCGCAGTCAGTTAATGTCTAGGAAATCTTCAGTACCCGGGCCAGAATGGCCCACGCTCGCCCTGTTCCTCGCCACCTACGCTGTCTGGGCTGGCGTCACGCTTTTTGCTTCGACGCTGACGCTCTGGGTGGCCGTGCCGATCCTGGCGCTGACGCTCACCTTGCATTCTTCGCTGCAGCACGAGGCGCTGCACGGCCACCCGCTGCCGAGCCGGCGTCTGTCCGAGGCGTTGGCCTGGCCGCCGCTCGGGCTGGCGATCCCGTATCCGCGATTTCGCGATCTGCACCTCGCGCATCATCGGGACGCGGTCCTGACCGATCCCTACGATGATCCCGAGACGAACTACCTCGATCCGGCGGTCTGGAGCCGGCTTCCAATGCCGGTGCAGCGGGTGCTGTCGTTCAACAACACGCTGCTCGGCCGGATGATCGTGGGTCCGGCGGTGGCGATGGTGGTCTTCCTGCGCGACGAGGCGAAGGCGGCCCGAGCCGGGGACCGCGCGGTGCGACGGGCCTGGGCGGGCCATGCGATCGGAGCGTCCGCGGTGCTCGGCTGGATAGCTTTTTTGTCGACGCTGCCGGTCTGGGCCTATCTGCTGGCGGCCTATCTCGGGTTGTCGGTGCTGAAGATCCGCACCTTTCTCGAGCACCAGGCGCACGCGCAGGCGCTGGGGCGGACGGTGATCATCGAGGACAGGGGGCCGCTGGCGTTTCTGTTCCTTAACAACAACCGCCACGCGGTGCATCACGCCTGCCCGGCTGCGCCGTGGTACGAGCTGCCGGCGATCTACGCCGCACGGCGGCCGGAGTGGCTCCGGCGCAACCTCGGATATCGCTACGCGGGGTATGGCGAGGTCCTGCGTCAGCACCTCCTGCGGCGCAAGGACCCGGTGCCGCACCCCTCCTGGCCGAAGCGGTGACCGGGCCGGTCGCGAGCCTGCCGATGTACGACTGGCCGGAGATCCGCGCCGCCACCGACGCATGGTGGGCGGTGCTGCGGGAGGCGCTCCGGGCGCGCGGGATCGAGGCGCCCGAAACCCTGGCAAGGGATGCGCCGCATTGGACGCATCCGGCGCTCGCGCTCGGCCAGACCTGCGGCATGCCCTACCGGCTGGGGCTGCACGCGCAGGTCACGCTGATCGGTGCGCCGGACTACGGTCTCGAGGACTGCCCGCCCGGCTTCTACCGGAGCGCGCTGGTGGCGCGGGCCGATGACGGGCGGCGTGCGGTCCCGACGTTCGCCGGGCGGCGCTTCGCCTACAACGCGCGCGATTCCCACTCGGGCTGGGCGGCGCTCGAGGCGTCGCTCGGTCCGCTCGATGCGGAGCGCGGGCTGGCGACGGGCGCGCATCGCGCGTCGATCGCCGCGGTGGCCGAGGGCCGCGCCGATATCGCCGCCATCGACGCGGTCAGCTGGCGGCTGGCGCGGGTTTGGGAGCCGGCGGCGGCGCGGCTGCGCGTCGTCGGCTGGACGCCGCCGTCGCCGGGGCTGCCGATGATCACTGCCCGGCGTCGCGACCCGGCGCCCTTTGCCGCGGCGATCGTCGGGGCGATCGCCGCGCTTGATCCCGGGCCGCGCGCGGCGCTCGGCCTGCGCAGCTTCGTCGCCTTTTCGCCGGCCGCCTATCTCGCGTCGGCCTGATTGGCTTCGAAGGCGCGGATCAGCGCCGCGAGGTCCGGCTCGACGACCCGCTTCGCCGCCTTGGCGGCGGGAAACCACTTGATGCGGCGCTGACCGGTCTCGGGATACTTGCGGAACATCTCGCGGACTTCGAGCTGGAAGACGCGGACGACGCAGGGCGACACGCGGCCCTGACCGCTGCGCTTTTCGTAAGTGAAGAGGCCGAGGCTTCGCTCCAGGATCTCGCCTCGGACGCCCGCCTCCTCGTAGGCCTCCCGCGCGGCGGCCTCGACCTCGGACCGGCGCCGCATCGGCCAACCCTTCGGGATCACCCAGCGCCTGGTGTCGCGGCTGGTGATGAGCAGAACCTTCAGCACGCCGGCCCCGGATCGCCGCCAGCACAGCGCGCCGACCTGCAGACTCGGGGGGTGCCCCGGCGCCGAGGTCGTGGCGCGCGCGCTGCGCTTGGAACCGGCGACGGGTTTCTTGGACATCCGCGGCCCTCGTGTCGGGAGTCGGCCGGGCGGCGGCCCAACGACCTCATTCTATCGCCTTCCGTAGTAGAGGCCAACCACGTGCTCGGCTTCCGCGAAAAAGAGCCATCGCAACACGATCATGCCTGCGACATGCGACAGGACCATGAGTCCGCCGACGAGGTGACCCGCGGGCAGGAGCAGCGACAGGCCGAGCGGCAGCAGCGCGGCGAGGCCGAGGCCGATGACGCGCAGCTTGGCGGCGTGGCGCCGGCCGACCACGAAGACCATTTCGCGGGTCAGATAGCTCGCGCCGGTGTGCGGCGGCTCGAAGGCGCGCAGGGAGCCGAAGCGGCCGAGGCCGGTGGCGGTGGACAGCGTGGTCCGGGAGCGCGCGAGGCGGCGGTCGCCCAGCACCCAGTCGGCGAGCTGAACGAGGGCCAGAGCGGCGAGGAGGCCCCGCGCAGCCGGGATCGCATCGGCCAGCAGCGCGCCGCCGGCGAGCGCGGCGAGCAGGAAGATCGCGGGGGTCAGAGGGCCGCGCCAACGCGGCACGGACTTCATCTGCGCGTAGATCATCGACGTCGCGAACACCGTGCCGAGCGCCAGCGTCGCGACGAGCCAGCCGAGCGCCGCGACCCGCACGCCGAGGCTCCAGAGCAGGCCGTAGAGCACGAACGCCGCCATTGCGGCGCAGGCGGCCCAGGCTTCGCGGCTGAGCCAGGAGCTGCGCCATTCGCGAAACGCCTTGAGGAAGCGGCGCGGCTGGCCGAGGTGGACGAGGCTCGCGAGCAGGCCGGCGCCGGCGAGGCCCAGCGCGAGCCCGGTCATCGCGGCGGCGACCAGGCCCCCGCCATGCGCCGGCGCCGCGCCGAGCCAGGCCATCAGGCCGAAGCCGAGGCCCGACAGCACGGTGAAGGCGATGATCGAGGGCGCGGGGTGCACGGGCTCAGAGGCGCGCGAGCGTCCGGTCGAGCCAGCCGATGAAGCCGCCCGTGTCTTCGGTCAGTGGGTCGAGGAGGGGCGCGAGCAGGTCGATCTCCTCGCGCGGGC
>JANOEW010000254.1:0-5945 GCA_031413475.1 Amaricoccus sp. | reverse complement strand
ACAACGTCTATCTCGCTTGTCGCGGCGTCAACCGGAACCGCTTTTCCCCTGCTGCGCCCCCGGTACGGCGATCCGCTTGTGACGCGCGCGGAGGAACTGATCGGGGCGGTGTATCTGACCGAGGCGCGTGGCCGGCTCGTGAGCGAACTCAGCTACGGCCAGCAGCGACAACTCGAGATTGCGCTGGCCCTCGCCGGCGCGCCGCGGCTCATCCTGCTCGACGAACCGGCCGCGGGCCTTTCGCCGACGGAACGCGCAGAACTCGTGGCGATCCTGAGCAATCTGCCGGGGCATATCGGCTTCGTCATCATCGAGCATGATATGGACGTGGCGCTGCGGGTGGCGACAAAGGTGACGATGCTGCACAACGGCCGCGTCTTCAAGGAAGGCACGCCGGCCGAGATCGAGGAAGATCCGGAGGTCCAGGAGCTCTACCTCGGCGACGGGGCCCACGCCCATGGTTGAGCGCACCACGCCCGCCGCCTCGCCGGCAGCGCTGGAGGTGCGCGGCCTCAACGTTTTCTATGGCGCCAGCCATGCGCTGCAGGGCGTGGACCTGCGCCTCGATCGCGGGGTGCTGTCGGTGGTCGGCCGCAATGGCATGGGCAAGACCACGCTGTGCAAGGCGGTCATGGGTCTCGTGCCGGTCGGCTCGGGCTCGATCAGCTTCAAGGGCAAGCCGCTGGTTGGCCTGACGCCGGCCGAGATCGCCCGGCTGGGCGTGAGCTATGTGCCGCAGGGGCGGCGGCTTTGGCGCTCGCTCACCGTCGATGAACATCTGCGGCTGGTGGCACGAAGCGGCGGCGCGTGGTCGATCGAACGCATCTATGCGACCTTTCCGCGCCTCGCCGAACGGCGCGCCAACGGCGGCGCCCAGCTCTCCGGCGGCGAGCAGCAGATGCTCGCGATCAGCCGCGCGCTGCTGATGAATCCGACGCTCCTGGTGATGGACGAGCCGACGGAGGGCCTCGCGCCGGTCATCGTGGCCCAGGTGCAGGAGATGCTGATCCGCCTCGCGGAAGAGGGCGATATCGACGTCCTGGTCATCGAGCAGAACATCGGCGTCGCCTGCGCGATCGCCGACACCGTTGCCATCATGGTCAACGGCCGGATCAACCGCACGGCGCCGGCGCGCGAGCTTGCCGCCGACCGTGACCTCCAGCAGCGCCTGCTCGGCGTGGGACGGCACGCCCATGACGACACGCCGGCCGTGCCCGATGCCCCGGCCACGACCGCCGCCGCCGCTGCCGAAGCTTCGGCTCGACCGACCAAGCTCTATATGTCGAACCCGCAGCCGCCGACCCGCTGGTCAAAACCGGTCCCAGTCGCCACGATCGAGCGCAACGCACGTCTGCTGACCGCACAACCCGCCACGGTGCTGGGCGCGCAGATGGACATCCGGCCGCTGGCGACGCCAGGTGCCGAGGTCGTGCTCGTCGTCGGCACGCTCGACACCAAGGGCGACGAACTGCGCTACATGCGCGATCTCATCCGCAAGGCCGGTGTGCCGGTGCGCCTGGTGGATCTGTCGACCACCGGCGGACAGTCCGGCGCGGATGTGCCGGCGCATCAGGTGGCGGCCTTCCACCCGCGCGGCGCGGCGGGCGTCTTCACCGGCGACCGCGGGGCGTCGGTCACCGGCATGGCGGAGGCCTTCGCGCGCTGGCTCGGACGCCAGAGCGGGGTCGCCGGGATCGTCTCCGCTGGTGGTTCCGGCGGCACGGCCATGGTTGCCCCGGCCATGCGCGGGCTTGCCATCGGCATCCCGAAGCTGATCGTCTCGACGGTCGCGAGTGGCGATGTGCGCCAGTATGTCGGCACCGCCGACATCACGATGATGCATTCGGTCGCCGACGTGCAGGGCCTGAACGAAATCACCGAAGACGTGCTCGGCAACGCGGCCCACGCCATGGTTGGCATGGTCCAGGCGCGCCGGTCGGTGCAGCGCCGCGGCGGCGGTCGGCCGGCGGTGGTCCTCTCCATGTTCGGCGTCACCACGCCCTGCGTGCAGCAGATCGCAGGGGCGCTCAAGGCGGAGTGGGACTGCCTTGTCTTCCACGCCACCGGCACAGGCGGCCAGGCGATGGAGCGGCTGATCGACGAGCGCCGGGTGGCAGCGGTGATCGATATGACCACCACCGAAGTCGCCGACATGATGATGGGCGGCGTCTTCGCCTGTACCGAGGACCGCTTCGGCGCCGTGATCCGAACCCGCCTGCCCTATATCGGTTCGGTCGGCGCCCTCGACATGGTCAACTTTGGATCGCCGGACTCGGTCCCGCAGCGCTACAGCGCCCGCCGCTTCTACCAGCACAATCCGCAGGTGACGCTGATGCGCACCACGGCGGAGGAATGCGCCCAGATGGGCCGCTGGATCGCCGAACGGCTCAACCTGATGGAAGGGCCGGTGCGCTTCTTCCTGCCGGAGGGCGGCGTCTCGGCGCTCGACGCGCCAGGCGGGGCTTTCTTCGATCCACTGGCCCGTCACGCGTTGTTCAGCGCCATCGAGACGAATTTGCGCCCAGGCCCGAACCGCCAGTTGATCAGACTGGCGCACCATATCAACGATCCGGCCTTTGCCGTGGCGGTCGTGGAGGCGTTCCGACGGCTCCATGGTACCCAACGAGGCCCACGCAAGAAGGGAGGCGTCCAATGAGCACCAGGTATGAAAGCCGTGAACGGATCATGGAGCGCTTTCGCGCGATGGTCGCGCGTGGCGAACCGATCGTCGGCGGCGGCGCCGGCACCGGCTTGTCGGCCAAATGCGAAGAAGCCGGCGGCATCGACCTCATCGTCATCTACAACTCCGGCCGCTACCGCATGGCCGGGCGCGGCAGCCTGGCCGGTCTGATGCCCTATGGCGACGCCAACGCCATTGTCATGGACATGGCGGGAGAGGTGCTGCCCGTGGTGAAGCACACGCCGGTGCTGGCCGGGGTCTGCGCCACCGACCCGTTTCGCATGATGGACATTTTCCTCGACGAGGTGAGGCGCGTCGGCTTCGCGGGTGTGCAGAACTTCCCGACCGTGGGCCTGATCGACGGCACCTTCCGCCGCAACCTGGAGGAGACAGGCATGTCCTTCGCCCTGGAGGTCGAGATGATCGCGATGGCCCACGCGAAAGGCCTCCTGACCACGCCCTATGCCTTCACCGAGGGCGATGCCGCCGCGATGGCGGCGGCCGGTGCTGACATTATCGTTGTGCATCTGGGCTTGACGACCGGCGGCAGCATCGGTGCCGAAACGGCCCTCACGCTCGCGGACTGCCCGGCCGTGGTCGACCGGCTCGCCGCGGCGGCGCTGGCAGTCAAGCCTGACGCGATCATCCTCGTACACGGCGGCCCGGTGGCCATGCCGGCTGATGCCGAGTTCGTCCTGAAGAATGCCGCCGTCTGCCATGGCTTCTACGGTGCCTCCTCGATGGAGCGCCTGCCGGCGGAGATCGCGCTGACCGAACAGACCCGCGCCTTCAAGCGCATCAAGGGCCGCTGAACCGCAAGGGGGCACTATCATGGACGGGCAAATCATCAGCCAACTGATTCTCTGGCTGATCGCTGCGGTCATTGTCGTCGCGATCGTCTACTGGCTCATGCAGCGCCTTTACCGGCGTTCCACCAAAGAAGTCGCCTTCGTGCGCACCGGCCTGTTCGGCGAGAAGGTGGTGATCGACGGCGGCGCCTTCGTCTGGTCGATCGTCCACGACATCACACCGGTGAACATGAACGTGCTGGCGTTGAAGATCAGCCACGCGAAGTCGGAGGCGGTGATCACCAAGGATCGCATGCGCCTGGACCTCGAGGCCGAGTTCTACGTGCGCGTGCGGCCGGAGAAGACAGCAGTCTCCCTGGCTGCCTCGACGCTGGGTCGGCGTACGCTGGAGCCGGAGCGGCTCCATGCGCTCCTGTCCGGCAAGTTCGAAAGCGCGCTCAGGGCCACCGCCGCCGAGATGGATATGGCCGGCATGCATGAGAAACGCGCCGACTATGTGACGCGCGTGCGGGAAAGCGCGCAGATTGACCTCGACAAGAACGGGCTTGAGATCGAAAGCGTCGCGATCCTCGACATCGATCAGACCAGCCTTGAGTTCTTCAATCCGTCCAACCGCTTCGACGCCGAAGGCCTCACGATTCTCATCAGGGAAATCGAGAACAAGCGCAAGGAGCGCAACGACATCGAGCAGGACGCGATGATCCAGATTCGCGCCCGCAACCTCGAAGCGGAAAAGATGTCGCTCGACATCGAACGGGATGGGGAGAGCGCCCGCCTCGAACAGGAGCGCGAGATCGAGTTCCGCCGCGCCAAGCAGCGCGCCGACCTGGCGCGCGAGCGCGCGACCCGTGACGCCGAGGCCGAGGAGGCCCAACTCGCGGCCCGTGAATCGATCGAGAAGGCGCGCATCGCCAACGAACAGAACATCGCCGAGGCGCGCATCACCTCCGAGCGCACGCTGCGTGGGCGCGAGATCGCGCGCCAGAAGGCGATCGACGCAGAGGAGATCGCCGCCCGCGAAGAAATCGAGACAGCGCGCATCCTGCAGGAACGTGCGGTGAACGAAGCGCGCATCGTCAATGACCAGGAGACCCAGACCCGCGAGATCGAGAAGCAGCGCTTCCTGCAGGCCGCCGAGATCACGGCGCGCGAGGCCACCGAGCGCGCCCGCATCGCCCAGGAGCAGGCGATCGACGTGGCGCGGATCGCCAAGGACCGCGAGACGCAGGCCCTGGAGATCGAGCGCCAGCGCGCCACCGACCAGGCCGACATCGCGGCCCGCGAGGAGACCGAGAAGCGGCGCATGGCCCAAACGCTGCTGCTGACCCAGACCCGCATCGCGGGCGAGGAGAAGGTCCGCAAGCAGGAGATCGAACGGCAGCAGACGCTCGATGAGATGGAGATCACCTCACGCGAGATCGTGGAACGTTCGCGCATCACCCAGGCCGCCGAGATCAACCAGGTCCGCATCGCCGAGGACCGGCGGATCCGCGGGCTGGAAATCGAGCGCCAGCAGGCGGTAGAGAGCGCGGAAATCGCCGCCTCCGAGGCGACCGATGCGGCCCGCATCACCCGCGACAGGAATTTGGCCGGCGAGCGGATCGCCGCCGAGGAGGCAACGCGGGGCCGCGAGATCAAGCGCGAGAACGAGATCGAGAACGCAGAGATCGCGCGGCGCCAGAACGTCGAGAAGGCCCGCATCGCGGCTGACCTGAACCTGGAGCAGGATCGCATCGCCAGCCAGCGCCTGCGCGAGGTCACCGATATCGAACGCAAGCAATTCGTGGAAATCGCCGAGCAGGCACGCGTCGTCGTGCTGGCCGAGGAAAAGGCAAAGGCGGCGCAGGCCGATGCCAGCGTGCGCCAGGCCCAGATCGCAGCCCAGCGCGACGTGGAGACGGCCGAGGTGGAGCGCGAGAAGACGGTGGAGGCGGCGCGCCTCGAACGGCGCCGGGCGCTCGAGCAGTTGGAGATCTCGCGCATGCAGATCCTGCGCGAGGCGGAGATCGGCAGCCGCGAGGACATCGAGCGGGCGCACATCGCCTCCGAACGCCAGCTCGACGAGATCCGCATCGATCACGAGACCGTGCGGCGCAAGCTGGAGGTCGAGCGTGAAAGGACCGTCGAGGCGGCCCAGATGGACAAGGCGGTGTCGCTCTACAAGAAGTCGCTGGAGGAATCCGCGGCGCGCGCCGAGGCCGATGTCGCCCGCGCGCTTGCCGCCACCGCCGAGGAAAACGTGCGGACGGTTCGCGAGGTCGAGATCGCCAACCGCCGCAAGTCGGTCGACGTCGTCATCGCCGAGAAGGCCGCCGCCGTGGCGCGTTTCGCCGCCGAGGCGGAGAAGCTGCGCGCGGCTGTGCATGCGGAGGCGCAAAAGCTTCTCAACGAGGCCGAAAATATCCTTACCGACGAGGCGCGCCACTCCCTGTTCCGCCGCAAGCTGCTCGAACATG
>JANOEW010000253.1:0-5477 GCA_031413475.1 Amaricoccus sp. | reverse complement strand
GCCAGGCTGCACGATTTTGTGGTGAACGAGCTGCCCAAGGGCTACGACGCCCTGCTCGGCGAGCGCGGGGTCCGGCTGTCGGGCGGCCAGCGCCAGCGCATCGGCATCGCCCGCGCGCTCTACCACGACCCCGACGTGCTGGTGCTCGACGAGGCGACGAGCGCCCTCGACAACCTGACCGAGCGGGCGGTGATGGACGCGGTGCACAACCTCGGCGGCAAGAAGACCATCATCATGATCGCGCACCGGCTGAGCACGGTGCGCGACTGCGATCGCATCTTCCTGCTGGAGCGGGGACGGGTGGTCGCGGAAGGGAGCTACGACGAGCTTGTGGAGACCAATCCCGAGTTCCGCCGGCTGGTCGGCGGCGGCCGCGGCTAGGAGCGCCTGCCTGCGGCATAATGAACATTATGATGCATTTCTGCGGATACTGCCGGAGGCCGGCGCGCGGAGCGGCGGCGCGCGCGACGCCGACGGGACTGGCCGCGGCGGTTCGGCCCGGGGAGGACGCCAGATGCGAGAGACGGCCATAACCCCGCGCGCGACGGAGGGGTCCACGTCGGGGCGGAGCGGACCGATCCTGGTCACCGGCTCGCACCGGTCCGGCTCGACCTGGGCGGGCGCCGTGCTCGCGCTGGCGTCGGGAACGGGCTATGTGCACGAGCCCTTCAACACCAAGACCCGAGCCGGGGTCTGCAATGTCCGCTTCCCGTCGGACTTCTTCTACGTGACCCGCGAGATCGAAGCGGCCTACCTGCCGGCGCTGCGCGACACCCTCGCCTGGCGCTACGCGCTCGGCCCGGAGACGTGGTCGATCCGCGCGCCGCGGGACGCCGCCCGCATGGTCCGCGACTTCGCCTATTTCGAGACGATGCGGCGGCGCCGGGCCCGCGTCATCATGAAGGACCCGCTCGCGCTCTTTTCCGCCGAATGGCTGTCGGAGCGCTTCGACATGCCGGCGGTGGTCGTAATCCGCCATCCGGCGGCCTTCGTGGCGAGCCTGATCGCGGCGGGCTGGGTCAGGTTCCCGTTCCGCGTCCTGCTCGAGCAGGACCGGCTCATGCGCGACCGGCTCGCGCCGTTCCGGGCCGAGATCGCGGCGGCGGCGGCGGAGCGGCCCGATCCCGTCGGGGTGGGAATCCTGCTCTGGCGGCTGATCCACCACCACATCCGCCTGCTGTCGCACGACCATCCGGAGTGGATCTTCGTGCGACACGAGGATCTGTCCCGCGACCCGGTCTCGGCCTTCGGCGCGGTCTACCGCCGGCTCGGGCTCGACTTCGGCCCCGACACCGGGACGAAGATCGCGGCCATGACCGAGCAGGACGGCGGGATCGCGGCGCTGTCGATCTTCGGCACCCGCCGGCGCGTGGTGCGCAACAGCCGCGACACCATCGCCTATTTCAGGAAGCGCCTGACGCCGCTTGAGATCGAGCGCATCCGCGTGCAGTCGCGCGACGTCTGGCCGGACTTCTACGCGGAGGAAGAATGGTGACGTCGCGCAGGGGCCGCGTCCGCGGGAGCGCCGGCTGATGGCGCGGCGCGACGTCGGCGAGATCGCAGGCCTCGTTCTGCTGGAGCCGAAGAAGCACGACGACCACCGGGGTTTCTTTTCGGAAACCTACAGCCGGGCGCGGCTGGCCGAAGCGGGGTTCGACCGGGAGTTCGTCCAGGACAACCACGTGCTGTCGGCGCAGGCGGGGGTTCTGCGCGGGCTGCATTTCCAGAGTCCGCCCTTCGCCCAGGACAAGCTCGTGCGCGTGACGCGCGGCGCGATCCTCGACGTGGCGGTCGATATCCGCAGGGGCTCGCCCACCTTCGGCGACCATGTCGCGGTCGAGCTCTCGGCGGCGAACTGGCGCCAGATCCTCGCGCCCGCGGGCTTCGGCCACGGCTACCTGACGCTCGCGCCGGAGACGGAGGTGATCTACAAGGTCACCGCCTACTACGCGCCCGAGCACGACCATGGGTTCCTGTGGTCGGACCCCGACCTCGGGATCGACTGGGGGATCGACCCCGCGGCGGCGATCCTGTCGGACAAGGATCGGGCGCTGCCGCGGCTCGCCACGCTCGACAGCCCGTTCGGGTTCTGAGGCCGCGATGAAGCTCCTCGTCCTCGGATCGACCGGCCAGCTCGGCGGCGACCTGATGGCCGCGGCCGCGGTTGCGCCCGGGATCGAGGCGCGGGGCGCGGGACGCGCGGCGGTCGACGTGGCCGACGCCGAGGCGCTCGGCCGCTTCCTCGCCGCGACGCCGTTCGACGCGCTGGTCAACTGCGCGGCCCTGATCAACACCGAGGCGATCGAGGCCGACCCCGGGCCGGCGCTGGCGGTTAACGGCCAGGCGGTCGCGGTCATGGCCGCGGCAGCCGCGGCCCGGGGCGCGCGCTTCGTCCAGGTGAGCACCGACTACGTCTTCGGCGGCGACGCGGGGCGGACGGCGCCGCTGACCGAGGCGGACTCGCCGGCGCCGGTCAACGCCTACGGGCTGTCCAAGCTCTACGGCGAGACGCTGGCGCGGCTCGCGGGCGGCGACGTCACGGTGTTCCGGGTGGCGGCCACCTTCGGGGTGCGCGGGGCGAGCGGAAAGGGCGGCAACTTCGTCGAGACGATGATCCGGGTGGGGCGCGAGCGGGGCCGGCTGACGGTGGTCGCCGATCAGGTCATGTCGCCCACCTCGACCGCCTGGGCGGCGGGGGCGATCCTCGACTTCCTCGCCCGCGGCGGGCCGCCGGGGGTCTACCACGCGGTGAACTCCGGCTCGGTCTCGTGGTTCGAGTTCGCCAAGGGGATCGTCGCCCGCGCCGGGATCGCGGCCGAGGTGATCCCCTGCGCCGCCGCCGACTGGCCGAGCCAGGCCCGAAGGCCGGCCTGGAGCGCGCTCGACAACGCCAGGCTCGCGGCGGTGATCGGCCCGATCCCGGCCTGGGAGGACGCGCTCGACGCCTATCTCGCCGCCAGGACACGTGCCTGAGGCGTCGTGGTTGCATCGTGCAACCTATGGCCAACCAGCTGATTTAAAAGGACAACAAGTCGGGCCGTTTACCCGATGGCAACACCGGTTAACCGCTCCGCCCCGCCGCTGCGCGAAGCCGCTACCACCACGCGCAGGGGCGTGCTAGGAAACCTCGCGCGGGGCTGCGGTCGGGACCGGCGCGCGTGTCTGGTAACGAGGCGTTCCACATGTCCGCGACCCCCCTGTTCCTGCGCCCTGCCCTGCCCCCGCGAGGCCGCCGGTGAGCGGGGTGGACGGGGCCGGGCCCGCTTCCGGCGTAGCTCCCGTTGGCGCCCCCGACGTGGCCGTCGTCGGCTTCGGCTACATCGGCAGCGTCATCGCGGCGGTGCTGGCGAGCAGAGGCCTGCGCGTGGTCGGGATCGATACCAACGCCGCCATGGTCGAGGCGGTGAACCGCGGCGCGTGCCCGATCCCCGAGCCGGGCCTCGCCGAGCTGGTGGCCGCAGCGGTCGTCGCCGGGCGGCTCTTCGCCTCGGTCGATCCCGCCGCCGTCGCCGGCGCGCGGGCGGTGCTGATCACCGTGGGCACGCCGCTGTCGGAGGAGTTCGAGGCGGATCTGAGCCACATCCGCGCCGCCTGCGCCGCCGTCGCACCGCACGTGGCGACAGGCGCCGTGGTGATGATCAAGAGCACCGTGCCGCCGGGCACGACGCGGGCGATGCACGACGAGGTGTTCGCGGCCCACGGGCGGCGCGTGCACATGTCGTTCAGCCCCGAGCGGCTGGCCGAGGGCCAGGCGATCCGCGACTTGCGTGAGATCCCGATCCTGGTGGGCGGCATGGACGCGGCGGCCTCCGAGGCGGGCGCCGCGTTCTGGCGCGCGGCGCTGCCGGTCGAGGTGATGACGCTGAGTTCCCCGGAAGCGGCCGAGATGGTCAAGCTCGCGGACAACCTCTGGATCGACCTCAACGTGGCGCTGGCCAACGAGCTGGCGAAGCTGATGGACGCGCTGCCCTGGCCGATCGACGTGCTGGAGGTGATCCAAGGCGCGAATTCGCTGAAGAAGGGCCAGCATCACGTCAACATCCTCACCCCCTCGAACGGGGTCGGCGGCTACTGCCTGACCAAGGATCCGTGGTTCGTCGACGCGCTCGGCCGGCGCGCGGGCGTGGAGCTGAGGATCCCCCGCGCCTCGCGCGAGGTGAACGATTCGATGCCGGGCCACGTGTTCGACCGGGTTGACGGCTTCCTGCGGACGCGCGGGATCGCGCCCGGGGACGCGCGGGTGGCGCTGCTCGGCTACGCGTTCAAGAGCAACTCCGGCGACGTGCGCTTCACCCCGGTGGGCCCGCTGGTCGCGCGGCTGCGCGCGGCGGGCTACGGGCCGGGTCTGCGGGTCTGCGACCCGATGGTGCATGGCGACGAGGCGGCGCGCCAGGGGGTCGATCTCGTCGCCGACTGGCGCGAGGCGGCGACGGGGGCGCACGCGGTGCTGATCCTCGCCGGCCACGCGGCGTTCGCCGCGATCGCGCCGGAGGCGCTCGCCGCCGCCGCCGCCGCGCCGGGGGCGCTGGTCTTCGACGGGCGCATCCATTATCCCCGCGCCCGGATCGCCGAGCTCGAGGCGCTCGGCCTGAGCTATCTCGGCGTCGGCCGTTAGTCCGCTTATCCGGTTTTCTCGAGGAACGCGCATGCAGAAATCCCCCGACGTGGTCATGGTCACCGGCGCCGCCGGGTTCGTCGGCAGCCACCTGATCGAGCGCCTGCTCGGGATGGGCCAGACGGTCCACGGTCTCGACATCGCGCCGCTCGAGGAGGCGCGCAACCTCGACGCGGTGCGGGGTCATCCGAACTTCCACTACGTGCAGGGCGACATCCGCGACGAGGCCGACATCCGCGGCTTCTTCCGGCCCGAGGCGGGCCTGCTCTACCATCTGGCCTCGGTGGTGGGCGTGCGGCGCTACATGGAGGACCCGCTGTCGCTCATCGACATCGCGATCATCGGCACCCGGCGGCTGATCGCGCTCTCGGTGCTGCACGACGTGCGCATCCTCTTCACTTCGACCTCCGAGGTCTACGGCCGCAACCCGGCGGTGCCCTGGGCCGAGGACGGCGACCGGGTGCTGGGCGCGACCTCCGTCGACCGCTGGAGCTACGCTGCCTCCAAGGGAGTCTGCGAGCACATGCTGTTCGGGGTGGCGCGCAAGACCGGCCTGCCGTTCTCGATCGTGCGGTTCTTCAACGTCTACGGGCCGCGGCAGGCGCTCTCGAACCCGTACACCGGGGTGCTCGCGATCTTCGCCGCGCGCCTGCTCAACCGCCGTCCGCCGCTGCTCTATGAAGACGGCCGCCAGCAGCGCGATTTCGTGAGCGTGCACGACGTCGCCCGCGCCTGCCGCCGGGCGCTCACCGAGGAGGCCGCCGTCGGCCACGCGCTCAACATCGGCAGCGGCCGCCCCCGCTCCGTGCGCGACGTCGCCGACGCGATGTGCCGTGTCCTCGGCGGCTCGTCGAGCGAGGGC
>JANOEW010000252.1:0-1713 GCA_031413475.1 Amaricoccus sp. | reverse complement strand
CAGATGATCTCGACGTCGCGCGCCAGGACAGCCACCCGTTTCGGATCGACGCCGTGCGCCTCAGCGAGCGTGACCGCCACCAGCGCCGCGCTGCAGGCGAGCACGCGATCCTCCGGCGTCATCGAGCAGGCGGCCAGCGCGGCGGCCAGCGCGGCGGCGCGGATCACTTGACCTTGACCAGCTCGACGTTCGGCTTGTCGAGCACGTTGTACGCCGCGGCGTTGCCGCTGAACTTCGTCGCGAAGAACGCCGCGACGCCGGTCGCCAGCATCACCGCGAGATTGACCGCCGCCGGATAGGTGGCGGCATAGGGGCCGAGCATTTCCTTGATCGCGTCCCCGCCGTAGGCGGCCATGATGCCGGCGACGATCGCCGCCACGCTGCCCGCCGCGTTGCCGGCGGCGGTGACCTTGTTCGTCGGCTGGGCCGACGTCTGCACGGCAAGACCTTCATCAGCCATCGGATCGTCCTCCTGTGGTGCGCGCCATGGTCAGCGCCGCCGAACGGACCCACGCGGCAAGCGGAAGCCCGGCCTTGTCCGCCGCGCGCTGTAGCTCGAGCTTTTGGTGTGGGATATCGTAAGCCGGACGGCTTGGGTGCGTTTGGCGGCCATGGCCATGGCAATACCATCTAATGCCTCTCGCGTCTACGACGACGCTACGGCGGCGCTAGGGCGATGGAAGTGGCGCTCTGAACCCAGCGGCCCGGGCTTCCTCGACGGTTGCAAAGCACGCCTCGACGTTCGTCACCTGCCGGTACATCGGGTGGTCCGGCAGGTAGTAGATGCCGGACTCGGAAACGCGGATCGTCGGACATTGCAGCCAGGGGCCGACCCACCACAGGACGATCAGCGCGAGCATGAGCGACACGACCGCGATCCCCGCCACGCGGACGGGACCTATGGGGGGGAGATAAGCCAACTCAGAGCGTTCCAATAGAAGACCCGGATCCCTGCCAACGCGCCGATCAGTGCGGCGGTGGTTACGACGACAAAAATTATATCGCGGTAAACTATCCTCCTTCCGGCCCTCGCTGTCCGCATGTCCAAAAGTATAGCTATCGCAGCCTCAACGTCCTCAGGCGTTCCAAGTTTCCTTAAAATTCGGCGCAATTCCGCTGGCGTCGCAAACTGGCGCAATTCCTCGACAATTGCGTCCAATTCTTCCCGCCGGCGTTGCTCGCGGTTGTCGTCGTCGGTCATAACTACACGCCATCCGATTGCGACATGCCGTGCAAAGCCTTGCGCCGGAGCGATGTTTCCACTTGCCGCTACGCTGGCCACTGGTTCATGGCGGCGGGTGCCGGCGGGTCGCGAGCGTGACGACCGCCACGGCGACGCCTACCAGTGACAGCAAGAACGCCACCAGGCCGGCGATCACCGCCCAGGTCGAGCTGATGCCGGTATCGCGTCCGGTGCTGGACTCCTGCGCGTTGGCGAGCGCCCGCACCTCGGCCGCGAGCGCGGTCAGCGCCGGGTCGGCGACGAGCTGGCGGCCCTCGCCGCGGAACTGCGCCTGCTCGACCACCGATAGCCGATCCGCGATATCGCCGATGTTGGTCCGCAGGCTGCTCTCGAGCCGCGTCAGGTTTTCGAGCAGCACGGCGGCCGTCCGATCCACCTGATCGGCCAGGCTGTCGCGGGTGGTGGTGACCTGCGCCGCGATGACCTGCGCCTGCTCGCGCGCGGCCTCGCGGTCGGATATCGTGCTCGCC
>JANOEW010000251.1:0-2398 GCA_031413475.1 Amaricoccus sp. | reverse complement strand
GTGGAAGTGGATGGGCAGCCCCACCTCCTCCTTCAGCGCCTTGATGAGCACGCGGGCGGCGGCGGGCTTCAGGAGGCCCGCCATGTCCTTCAGCCCCAGCACGTGCGCGCCGGCGTCGCGCAGCGCCTTGCCCATCGTGACGTAGTACTTGAGGTCGTACTTCGCGCGGTCGGGATCGAACAGATCGCCGGTGTAGCAGATCGCCGCCTCGCACAGCTTGTTGGACGCGATGACCGCGTCCATCGCCACGCGCATGTTCTCGACCCAGTTGAGGCTGTCGAACACTCGGAAGACGTCGACCCCCGACGACGCGGCCTGGCCGACGAAGGCCTCGACCACGTTGTCGGGATAGGTGGTGTAGCCGACGCCGTTGGAGGCGCGCAGCAGCATCTGGGTCATGACGTTCGGCATCGCGCGGCGCAGGTCGCGCAGGCGCTGCCACGGGCATTCCTGCAGGAACCGGTAGGCGACGTCGAAGGTGGCGCCGCCCCAGCACTCGACGGAGAAGAGCTGCGGCAGCGTGTGGGCGTAGGCCGGCGCGACGCGGATCATGTCGTAGGAGCGCATGCGCGTCGCGAGCAGGCTCTGGTGGCCGTCGCGCATGGTGGTGTCGGTGACGAGCACCGCCTTCTGCACCAGCATCCAGTCGGCGACCGACTGGGGTCCGTGGGCGTCAAGAAGCTGCCGCGTGCCGTCGGGGGGCGGGCCCGCCGGCGTCATGGGCGGGCGCGGCGCCTTGGCCTCGGCGGGCGGCTTCGGCCGGCCGGCGGTCTCGGGATGGCCGTTGACGGTGACGTCGGCGATGTAGGTGAGTATCTTGGTCGCCCGGTCGCGGCGCTTCTCGAAGCGGAAGAGCTCGGGCGTCGTGTCGATGAACTTGGTGGTGTACGTGTTGTCGAGAAACGTCGGGTGCTTCAGCAGGTTCTCGACGAAGGCGATGTTGGTCGAGACGCCGCGGATGCGGAACTCGCGCAGCGCGCGGTCGATGCGCGCGATCGCTGCCTCCGGCGTCGGCGCCCAGGCGGTGACCTTCTCCAGGAGCGAGTCGTAGTAGCGGGTGATGACCGCGCCGGAATACGCGGTGCCGCCGTCGAGCCGGATGCCCATGCCGGTCGCGCCGCGGTAGGCGGTGATGCGGCCGTAGTCGGGGATGAAGTTGTTCTGCGGGTCCTCGGAGGTGATCCGGCACTGGATGGCGTGGCCGTGCAGTACGACGTCGCCTTGGGTGGCCATACCGGTCGCCTCGGCGATGGTCGCGCCTTCCTCGACCAGGATCTGGGCGCGCACGATGTCGATGCCGGTCACCTCCTCGGTGACGGTGTGTTCGACTTGGATGCGCGGGTTGACCTCGATGAAGTAGAAGGCGCCGGTGTCGCGGTCCATCAGGAACTCGACGGTGCCTGCGCATTCGTAGTTCGCAGCGCGGGCGATGCGCAGGCCAAGTTCGCACAGCTCGTCGCGCTGCGCCCGGCTGAGGTAGGGCGCCGGCGCGCGCTCGACGACCTTCTGGTTGCGGCGCTGGACCGAGCAGTCGCGTTCCCACAGGTGGTAGAGCCCGCCGTACTTGTCGCCGAGGATCTGAACCTCGACGTGGCGGGCGTTGAGGATCATCTTCTCGAGGTAGCCCTCGCCGTTGCCGAAGGCGCTGATCGCCTCGCGGCGGCCCTCGAGCACCTTGTCCTCAAGCTCGTCCGCGTTCATCACCGGGCGCATGCCGCGACCGCCGCCGCCCCAGGACGCCTTGAGCATGAAGGGATAGCCGACCGTCTCGGCCATCCGGCGGACCTCGGCCATGTCATCGGGAAGCACCTCGGTCGCGGGGATCACAGGCACGCCGGCGGCCATCGCCACGCGGCGCGCGGACGCCTTGTCGCCGAGCATGCGCATGGTCGCCGAGGTCGGTCCGATGAAGGTGACGCCCTCGGCCTCGCAGGCCTCGACCAGCGCGGGGTTCTCCGACAGGAGGCCGTACCCGGGGTGGATCGCGTCGGCCCCGGCCATCTTCGCGACGCGCATGATCTCGGGGATGCTGAGGTACGCAGCAACCGGCCCGAGGCCTTCGCCGATGCGGTAGGCTTCGTCCGCCTTGAAGCGGTGGAGGCTGAGCTTGTCCTCCTCGGCGAACACCGCGACCGTGCGCTTGCCCATCTCGTTCGCGGCCCGCATCACCCGGATCGCGATCTCGCCGCGGTTGGCGATCAGGATTTTCTTGAAACTCCGCATTGACCGGCTACCCCTGACGCATCGGCGCGGCCGAGTCGTAGACGACCGCAGCGCAACACTCAATCAGACTTGTTCGGCCTGGCGCCCCGGATCGGGCGCCGCCGCAACGTTCGCCGCTTTCCTGGGCGCCTCCAGCACCAACCCGCCCATCAGGTCCTCGATGAAATGGCCGAGC
>JANOEW010000250.1:0-3138 GCA_031413475.1 Amaricoccus sp. | reverse complement strand
CCCCAGGATAATCTTTTTTCTGAACCAACAGCATATACATTCAAAACTGCAGATCCTGATATTATAGCAAAATTAAATAATCCTTACCGCAGCATAACGCCAAAGGATAATCGCTCCCCGGCCCTTCTGCTGGCCTTCTATATCTCCATGAGCCGGTCTTAGGCGCGCCCGTAGGCGGCGTCAACCCGGATTTGCGAAGAAAGTTGCGAGCGGCGACCGCCGGGTGCAATTTTGTTTCTCGCGCAGCGTCACCTTTCGGCGCCTGCGCGGCAGCTCGCGCGGGTGTCAACGGCAGCGCGCCCCCGCCTGCCGGCGCCGAGCCGACATGCGCGACGCGACCGTGGACAAGCGGGCGGCCTCAGGCGATACCGAACGGGCGCGCGCCGCGCCGCCGGATCCCGGATGCCGTACGCTGACATCGCGATCATTCTGCTGCTCATCGTGCTTAACGGGTTCTTCGCACTGAGCGAGCTCGCCATCGTCTCGGCGCGGCGGGCGCGGCTGCAGCAGATGGAGCGCAGGGGCGTGCGCGGGGCGAGGCGGGCCCTGGCGCTCGCCGCGGATCCGACGAGTTTCCTGTCGACCGTCCAGGTCGGCATCACGTTGATCGGGATCTTCGCAGGCGCCTTTAGCGGCGCCGCGCTCGGTGAGCCCCTCGCCGACGCGTTGCGGCGCCTGCCGCTGGTCGAGCCGGTCGCCGACAGCCTGGCGCTTGCCGTCGTGGTCCTGGCGACGACCTACGCGTCGCTCATCGTCGGCGAGCTCGTGCCGAAGCGGCTGGCGCTGCAGAACCCCGAGGGGCTGGCCGTGCGGGTGGCGGGACCGATGTCCGCGCTCGCGCGGATCGGCAGGCCGATCGTGTGGTTCCTGCGGGTCTCCACCAACGGCGTGCTGCGGCTGCTCGGCGCAGCACGACCGCCCGACTCCACCGTGAGCGAGGAGGAGGTCAAGGCGATGATCGCAGAGGGCGCGGCGACCGGCGTCTTCGCCGAAGCCGAAGGGCGCATGCTCGAGCGGGTGCTGCGCTTCGCCGACCAGCCGGTGCGCGCGATCATGGTGCCGCGGCGCGACGTGGTGTTCCTGTCGGCGCGCGCGACGATCGGCGAGGCCGTCGAGACGGTGCGCGAGCGGGGGCACTCGCGCTATCCGCTGTGCGGCGACGGAATCGACGACGTGATCGGAGCGGTGCACGTCAAGGACGTGCTGAAGCTGCAGCAGGATGGCGGCGGCGACCTGCGCTCGATCCAGGAGGCGCCGATGTTCATCTCGCCCCACCTGCCGGCAATCGATCTGGTGGCGCGGTTCCGGGAGAGCCAGGTCCACATGGCCATCGTCGTCGATGAGTACGGCGATCTCGAAGGCATCGTGACCCCGATCGACGTGCTGACGGCGATCGCCGGCCAGCTGCCGGAGCGCGCGGACGACGCCGCGCCGGCGGCGGTCCGCCGCGCCGACGGCTCGTGGCTGCTAGACGGCGAGATGAACCTCGCCGAGGCGGCCGCCGTCCTCGGGCTCGAAGCTTTGCCGGCGCGCGGCTACGCCACGCTGGCCGGACTCGCCCTCGACCGGCTCGGCGAGATACCGGCGCCGGGGGCGGTCTTCGAGGCCGAGGGCTGGCGGTTCGAGGTCGTGGACCTGGACGGGCGACGGATCGACAAGCTGATCGCCACGCCGCCCCCGGACCTGCCGGCCTGACCGCGCGCGGGCCGCTCGCGGCAATCGGAGAACCGCGCCGCGAGGTCGGCTGCCGGGCCGCCTGACTCCGACCGATCCCGGCCGCGCGACGGCGGCGGCGAGGCCGTCAGCGCTGCGAACGCGCCGCAGCGGGCGGTCGCGACGCGGTCTCGGCCTCGGCCTCGCGCTCCCGCGCGAGGAGGGCGGCCTTTCGCTCGACGCCCCAGCGGTAGCCGGACATCGAGCCGTCGGAATGGATGACCCGGTGGCAGGGCACGGCGACGCCGACCGCGTTTGCGGCGCAGGCGGCGGCGACCGCGCGGGCGGCGGCGGGCTTGCCGATCGCGGCGGCGACCTCGGCGTAACTCGCGGTCGCCCCCGCCGGGATCGCGCGGAGCGCCCGCCAGACCTGCTCCTGAAAGGCGGTGCCGCGCAGGTCGAGCGGCAGGCCGTGGCCCGTGCCGGGGCGTTCGATCAGCGCCACCACCGCGACGAGCGTGCCTTCGAAGGCGGCGCCCGCGGGTTCGATCGCGGCATTGGGAAAGCGGCGGCGCAGCCAGGCTTCGAGGCTGGCGTCGGCGTCGCCAAACTGGATGGCGCAGACGCCCTTGTCGGTCGCGGCGACCAGAACGCGGCCGAGCGAGGTCTCGGCGCTGGCGTGGCGGATGGTCTCGCCGCGGCCGCCGTCGCGGCGCACCGCCGGGGCCATGCCGAGCCGGGCGCCGGCCTCGGCGTAGAAGCGGCTGGCCGAGCCGTAGCCGGCGGCGTGGATCGTCTCGGTGACGCTGTCGCCAGCAGCGAGGCCGGCGTCCGCTCGTCGGGCGCGCAGGGCGTTGGCGTAGGCGCGGGGGGTGACGCCGGTCGCGCGCTTGAACATGCGGTGGAAGTGGTGCGGGGCGTAGCCGGCGCGGGCGGCGAGGGTTGCGAGCGTGGGCGAGGGGGCCTCGTCGTCGACGGCGGCCTCGATCAGCCGCGCGGCGGCGGTGACCGCCTGGGCCATCAGCCGACGCTCGGGCTCGGCGTTGGGCTCGCAGCGCAGGCAGGCGCGCAAGCCCGCGGCGCGGGCGGCGGCGGGGTCGGGGTAGAACGCGACGTTCTCGCGTTTCGGCCGGCGGGCGGGGCAGGTGGGTCGGCAGTAGATGCCGGTGGTCCTGACCCCGAGCACGAAGGTTCCGTCCGCAGCGAGGTCGCGGGCGACGACGGCGGCCCAGCGGGCGTCGTCGGAGAGGGCGGTGTCGGTGTCGAGCATGGCGGGTCTCCCGGGCAGAGTATCGTGCATCTTCAGCCTGGAGGATAGGCGCCTGGGGCGGTCAGTGCGCCCCGCGGCTTGCTTTCAATGTCGCCCCCCGCCCCCCGCCCCTCGCCTGCGCCGCTCAGGCCGCCTGGGCTGCGGGACGCAGGCGCTGGCCCTCGGCGTCGAAGTGGAAGACGCGGGCGGGGTCGGGGGTGAGGCGGACGGCTTCG
>JANOEW010000249.1:0-4909 GCA_031413475.1 Amaricoccus sp. | reverse complement strand
CGAACTTCACCACCCAGGGCGCCACGAACGCGAGGCCCAGCGTCGCGATCAGCCCGGCCACGAACGAGCCGATGGCGGCGGTCGCCAGCGCCGGCCCGCCGCGCCCGGCCCGCGCCATCTTGTTGCCCTCCAGGGCGGTGACGATCGAGGCGCTCTCGCCCGGCGTGTTGAGCAGGATCGAGGTGGTCGAGCCGCCGTACATGCCGCCGTAGTAGATGCCGGCGAACATGATCAGCGAGCCGCCGGGGTCGAGCCCGTAGGTGACCGGCAGCAGCAGCGCCACCGTCAGCGCCGGCCCGATGCCGGGCAGGACGCCGACCGCGGTGCCGATCGTCACGCCGATCAGCGCGTAGAACAGGTTCATCGGCTCCATCGCCGACAGAAGCCCCTGGCCGAGCAGCGCGAAGGCGTCCATGGCGGACCTCCGTCAGAGGAAGCGGCGTTCCAGCGGACCGGCCGGCAGCGACAGCCCCAGCCCCAGCGCGAACACGATCCAGATCAGCAGCGCGAACACGATGCCGATCGGCAGGCTCAGCCAGATCGGCCCACGCCCGAAGGCGCGCGCGGTCAGCGCGAACAGCGCGCCGGTCGCAACCGCGAAGCCGGCGGTCTTCAGCAGGATCATCTGCGCGACCAGCCCGCCGATGATCCACAGGATCGGCCCGATCCGCTCGGCCTCGCGCGGCGGAAAGCCGCCGCGCAGCGCCGAGATCACCGTGCCTGCCCCGAGCGCCGCAAGGCCCGCGGCGATCGCGTAGGGAAAGGTTGTCGGCCCGACGCGGGCGTAGAGCGCCGCGACCGGCATGGCGCGCATCTGCAGGAAGATCAGCGCGGCGAGCGCGATCAGCGCCGCGCCGATGATCAGTGCGGCGCCGTCGGGCCGGCTCATTGCACCAAGCCGATGTCTTTCAGGATCGCCGCGGTCGCTTCGGTGTCGGCGGCGAGCTGCGTCTGGAACGCGTCGCCGGCGAGGTAGCGGTCGACCCAGCCGCGTTCGGCCAGCGCCGCCTTCCAGCCCTCCGAGGTCGCCATCTTCTCGATGTCGGCGGCCACCGCCGCCTTCTGCTCGTCGTTGAGCTCCGGCGCCGCCGCGACCATGCGCCAGTTCTCCAGCACCACGTCGACCCCGGCCTCGGTCAGCGTCGGCGCGTCGACGCCCTCCATCCGGCTCTCGCCCGACAGCGCGAGCAGTTTAAGCTCGCCCGCCTCGACCTGGCTGGCGAACTCGCCGAGGCCCGAGACGCCGACCGTCACCTGGCCGCCGAGGATCGCCGCCAGCGCCTCGCCACCGCCGGAGAAGGCGATGTAGTTGACCTTGGTGGGATCGACCCCGACCGCCTTGGCGATCAGCCCGGCGGTGATGTGGTCGGCCCCGCCCGCGGACCCGCCGGCCCAGCTCACCGCGCCCGGATCGGCCTTCAGCGCCGCGACCAGATCGTCCATCGACTGGATCGGCCCCTCCGCCGGCGCGACGATGGCGATCTGCTCGCCGGTCAGTCGGGCGATCGGCGTCACCATGCTCAGATCGACCGGCGAGGCGTTGGTCAGGATCGCGCCGACCATGACGTAGCCGCCGACGATCAGCGCCTCGGGGTCGCCCTTGGACTGGTTGACGAACTGCGCCAGCCCGATGGTGCCGCCGGCGCCCGGCACGTTGGTCACCTGAACGTTGTCCGAGATGCCTCCGTCCTGCATCGCGGCCTGCATCGTGCGCGCGGTCTGGTCCCAGCCGCCGCCCGGCGCCGCCGGCGCCATGATCGAATAGTCCGCCGCTGCCGCCGGCAGCGCCAGCGCGCCCGCCAGGGCCGCGGCGATCGTCAGGATCTTCATGGTCTCCCTCCCGTTTCTTTTTCCAGTGTTCGGGCGTGCGCACCCATCCGAAATTGCGACAATACGCTGCGTCCCGGCGGCGCGCCAGCCCTGCGCCGCCGCCGTCAACCTGTCGTTAGTGATTCAGTGTCTGAGCGATTTCAATTACTTGCCGAATATTCACCGTGAATGCCCTCGCCCGGCTCCGCAAATTCCGCCGGGAAAGTCCGCGCCAGCGCCAGGTCGAGGTCCGCTATCGTCACCGCCAGCCCGAGGTCGGCCAGGCTGGTCACCCCATACCCCCGGATCCCGCAGGGCACGATCCCTGCGAAGTGGCTCAGGTCCGGCGCCACGTTGATCGCCATGCCGTGAAAGGCCACCCACCGCCGCAGCCGCACCCCGATCGCCGCGATCTTGTCCTCCGCGGGGCCGCCGTCCGCCAGCGGCGGCTTGTCCGGCCGCGCCACCCAGACCCCGACCCGCCCCGCCCGGCGCTCGGCCGCGACGTCGAACGCGGCCAGCGCCCGGATCGCCCATTCCTCCAGTCGCCGGACATGAACCCGCACGTCGCGCCCGCGCCGGTTCAGGTCGAGCATGGCGTAGACCACCCGCTGCCCCGGGCCGTGATAGGTGTATTCGCCGCCGCGCCGGCTCGGATAGACCGGAAAGCGATCGGGCGCGAGCAGATCCTTCAGCTTCGCCGAGGTTCCGGCGGTGTAGAGCGACGGGTGCTCGAGCAGCCAGACCAACTCCGGCGCGGTCCCGGCCAGAATCGCCTCGACCCGCGCCTCCATGACCGCGAGCGCCGCCGGATACGGCGTCAGCCCCGCCGTGACGCGCCACTCGACGGCCGTGTCCGGCCTAGCCGTCAGGGGTGCGGGCAGACGGCCGTTCATCTATGCGTTTTGTGGAAACGGCGAATCATACGATTTTATAACATTGATCAAGTCGACTACAGGAGGGCGTCGCAGTGCCTGTTCAACTCAAGCTCCTTGCAAACATCGCCGCCCTCTGACCGTTCCGGTCGCGCACCCTCGCCGCCCTCGAAGCCCCCGGCTTCGCGCTCGAGGAGCAGTTCTGCCTCGCGCGCAGCTATGCCATCGAGGACGGTGATCGCCTCGCCGCGACGGTGCAGGGGGTCTCGGGCGTGGAGATCCGGACACAATGCGAGGCTATCGCGCCGGCGATGCGGTCCTATCTCACCATGCTCGACGGCGAGGCGTCGTCGGACGTGGACGAGGCGGTGCGCGGCTTCATGGCGCGGCTTCATCGTGCAGACCGGCGCCGCGCCGGGCCAGATCGCCGGCAACGCTCGCATCTGCCTCGGCGTCGGCTGTCGCACCGACAGCGCCGAACTGGCGCTCGGCTCGGCGCCGATGCTGGAGGCGGCCGGCGAGGCGGCCTACGGCGAGCACGTCGGCCATCACCTGTTGCAGGGCTTCGGCGCACGCGCCGGGGCGACCTGGCGGTCGCGTGGCTCGACGGCACGATCGACGCGATGGAGGCGGGGGCGAGCCCGGTGGTCTCGCCGGGCGTGCCCGAACGCGTGGCGCTGCTGCGCGCCTCGCTGGACTTGACCGCCGGCAGGCCGGCCGACGCCGAGGTCCTCAGCGACGCGGCGGCGGCGGCCGCGCTGCCGGGCTTCGTGCTGCCCGCTGCGCCCGCCGGCTCGAACTGAGACGGACGGCCCGCCGACTGTGCGGCGCGTGTTTTCGGCCTTCACAAAGTGCCGGCCCCTTGCTACGAGCGCCTTCAGTGCGGTCGTGGCGGAACTGGTAGACGCGCAGCGTTGAGGTCGCTGTGGGGTAACTCCCGTGGAAGTTCGAGTCTTCTCGACCGCACCATTCTCTTCAAACGGCCCCCCAATCAGACGAGCGCATAACTCGCATCGGCGGCGGCTGGACCGTCGACGCGGATCTGCCCGCGCTCGGCAAGATCGATCAGATGCGCCAGCACATTGCGCGCTGCGGCTGGGCGCAGGGCGGGACTGAGGTCGGGATAGACGATCGCCACCAGCGTCGGAACCGTTGTGGGGCCGGCCGCCAGCGCGGCGCGGATCTGGCGCTCCCGCTCGGCGCGGTGCGCTCGCTGCCAGGCGATCATTCGCCGCGGGTCGCGCAAGGGCGCGCCATGGCCGGGATAGTAGATCGACTCCGTGCGGGCCTGCAGCCGCGCGAGGCTGCCGAGAAAGGCCCCGAGATCGCCGTCCGGGGGCGAGATCACCGTCGTCGCCCAGCCCATGACGGTGTCGCCAGAGAAGAGCGCGCGCCCTGCGGTCCAGGCGAAGCACAGGTGGTCGCCAAGATGGCCCGGCGTGTGCACCACCTCGAGCCGCCAGCCATCGCCCTCGACGGCGGCGCCGTCGTCGATCGAGCGGTCTGGCGCGAAGGACGTATCGATCCCTTCGCCACCGCCGAGGTCGCCCGTCGCGGCGAGCCGCTCCATGACCGGACTGCGCGGCCGCGCGCCGAAGCCGAGGATCGGGGCCCCGACGCGGTCCTGCAGCGCCCGCGCGCCCGCGCTGTGGTCGCGATGCGCGTGGGTCACCAGGATCGCCGTCACCCGCGCCCCGGGGGCGAGCGCCGCTTCGAGCGCGGCGAGGTGCCGGGGATCGTCCGGGCCGGGGTCGATCACCGCGACCTCGCGGTCGCCGAGTAGGTAGCTGCGCGTGCCGGTGAACGTCATCGGACCGGGGTTCGGCGCGGTCACCGCGACGAGGCCGGGCGCCAGCGGCTCGGGCGCGCCGACCACGGGAGCGTGGTCGCGCTCGAACGGATCCTCGGCCATGCGCGCACCTCTGCCGACGGACTTGCGCGACCCCCGGGCCGGGCGTAGTCCTCCGCCCGTCATGCAGCCGCCGAGCCCCAAGTCGTTCCTGCCGCGCAGCCTGTTCGGCCGCGCGCTGCTGATCCTACTGGTCCCGATGGTGCTGCTGCAACAGCTGGTCGGCCTGGTGTTCTTCCAGCGCCACTACCTGCGGGTGACCGAACAGATGACCCGTGGGGTGGCGCGCGCGCTGGGGCCCGCCCAAGCCCCGGGGGAGGCGGCGCCCGCCCGCGCAGCCGCCCCCCCTGCGCTGGAGCGGATCGGGCGGCCGCGG
>JANOEW010000248.1:0-7199 GCA_031413475.1 Amaricoccus sp. | reverse complement strand
AGCGGTCGTGCAGGCGCCGTGCGGCCGCCGAAGGCAACCCAGGGCGGCCTGGGCCGCACTGCCTGATGTGGCGGGAGCGGGCAGCGCGCCGCCGGCGTCCCGGATCGTCCACCCGGAGCTACGGAACGGGCGGGGTCAGGACCCGCCCGTCTGCGGCGCCTGCGTCGCCGGGGTTACGCGAGGGATCGCAGGGCCGGCGGCGCAGGCGGTGTCGCGCCGGGCTCGATTGCGCCAGCGCCGGCGGCGCCGTCGCGCTGACCGACGGCGACCGATTTCAGGATCGCGAAACACGCCCGGCCCGGCGCGAGGTCGAGCGCCACGAGGGAGCGGCGCGTGACCTGCGTGAGGATGCGGTCGGTTCCGCAGCAGACCGCGAGATCGACGATCGGACCGTCGCCGGGGCCGATCTCGGCCACGACGACGGGCAGGATGTTGAGCGCGCTGACGCCGCGGGGGGCCTCGGTGGCGAGCACGACGTCGCGGGCGCGGATGCGGACGCGGACCATGGCCCCCGGGGCCGCGACGATCCCGGGCAGCACCAGCCGGCCGCCGCTGATCGCCAGCTCGGCGAGCCCGTCATGATCGTGGCGCAGCACGCGCGCCTCGATCACAGCGCCGGCCTCGTCGCGTCCCAGGAACGGGTAGGCCGAAGGATCGCTCAGGACCTCGGCGGCGGGACCGGCGCGCTCGACGCGTCCGTTGGAGAGCGCCACCACGGTGGTGGCAATGCGGGCAACCTCGGGGATCGAATGGCTGACGTAGAGGATCGGAACCGTGGTCTCGTCGCGCAGCTTCTCGAGATAGGGCAGGATCTCGGCCTTGCGCGCCTCGTCGAGCGACGCCAGCGGCTCGTCCATCAAGAGCAGGCGCGGCGCGGCGAGGAGCGCGCGTCCGATCGCGACCCGTTGTTTCTCGCCGCCGGAGAGCCGCCCGGGGCGGCGGTCGAGCAGCGGCTCGACCCCGAGCAGGTCGACCACGTGGTCGAAGTCCGGGCGCGGTTCGCCGCGCGGGACGAACCAGCCGCCGAAGGCGAGGTTCTGGCGCACGCTGAGATGCGGGAACAGCCGGCCCTCCTGGAAGACGTAGCCGATCCGGCGGTGGTGGCGGGGGGTGGATATCTTGCGGGCGGTGTCGAGCAGCGTCGCGCCGTCGACGACGACGCGGCCTTCGGCGGGGCGCAGGAGACCGGCGACGGCGTTGACGATGGTGGTCTTGCCGGCGCCCGACCGCCCGAACAGCGCGGTTACGCCGGCGGGCGCCGAGAAGGCGACGTCGAGGCGGAAGGCCCCGAAGGCGTGGCGGAGGGCGACGTCGAGGCTCACGTCAGCCGTCGCGGATGCGACGCGCGACGCGGCGCGCGATGACCTCCGAAGCGACCAGCGCCAAGGTCGCGACCGCGAAGGCGATCAGGGTCAGGCGGAGCGCCTGCGGCTGGCCGCCGGGGACCTGGAGGAAGGCGTGGATCGCCGAGGGCAGGGTGCGGGTTTCGCCGGGGATCGAGGAGACGAAGGTGATGGTGGCGCCAAATTCGCCCATCGCCCGCGCGAAGCCGAGGATCGCGCCGGCGCTGATCCCAGGCAGGATCAGCGGCAGGGTCACGAGGAGGAAGGTCCAGACGCGGTTGGCGCCGAGCGTGGCGGCGGCGTCCTCGAGCCGGGCGTCGACGGCCTCGATCGACAGCCGGATCGGCTGGACCATCAGCGGGAACGCCATCACTCCGGCGGCGAGCGCCGCGCCGGTCCAGTTGAAGGCGAAGACGATGCCGAACGTCTGGTCGAGGAAGGCGCCGACTGGACCGCGGCGGCCGAAGCCGAGCAGCAGGACATAGCCGGTGACGACCGGCGGCAGGATCAGCGGCAGGAAGACGAGGAGGTTGAGGATCGGCTTGCCCCAGAACCGGCCGCGCGCCAGCACGAGGGCGACGAGAACGCCGAGCGGCAGGCTGACCGCGGTCGCCCAGGACGAAACCTTGAGCGACAGGAGCAGCGCCTGCCATTCATCGGGGGTGAGCACGGGCCCCCGCGACGTTGCGGACGCCGGGGGGGTCGCCTGGTTCCGGCCGCTTCGGACGATGGCGCGGCGCCGGTGGCGGACCAGTGACGGACGCGCGCGCCATGCCGCGCATGGTGCCGCGCGACTGGTCGGCGGCGCTTGCGGCGTCCCGGGCGCGAGCCCGCGGCCGCCGCGTCTGTGTCCCGTTGCGACGCGCGATCATCGTCCCCCGTGTCTCCCGTCGCTGTGCCAAAAATCTAGTGTCCGGGACGCGGGCGACGCAAGCGTTATTTTCCGTGGGAAATATCCCCACGCAGCGCCAGAAGACCGGCGACGTCGGCGGCGGCGGCCTGCCGCGCCCGCGCTTCTATCGCGCGGTAGCGCGCGAGCACGGTTGCGCCCGTCTCCGTCAGGCGGGCGCCGCCATGACCGGCACCGCCGCGCGAGCTCGTGACCAGTGGGTCGGCGAAGCTCGCGTTCAGGGTCTCGACCAGCATCCAGGCGCGCTTGTAGCTCATGCCCATGCGCCGCCCGGACGCCGCGATCGAGCCGGTCTCGCGGATGAGTTCGAGCAGGTCGGCCTTGCCGGGGCCGAGCATCGCGCCGTCGTCGAACACGAGCCGGATGCGCAGGCCGGGCGGGGCGGGCGTCTTCGAAGCGCGGGCCATCGCTCAAGCCTATCCCCTGCGCCGGCCGAGCGCCAGCCGCCGCCGCGCTTGCGCCGCGCGACCCTGCAGCCGTATGGTTCTGGACCGGCGTGAAGCGCCGCACCCGCATCCCGCCTGGTTCACCACGGTTCGGGCCTGCGACCCGGTCTCTCGGGCGAAGGAGGAGACGATGACCGCATCGGTCGACCTCGCCCCGCGCGTCGGCAGCCATGTCGAGGGCGACACGCGGGAGCCGCTGCGCCAAGAGACCATCCCCGCGCTGCTCGCGGCCACCGTCGCCGCCCACGGCCCGCGCGAGGCGGCCGTCTTTGCCGATCGCGGTCTGCGGCTGACCTGGGACGGTTTCGCCGCCGCGGTGGACCGGCTCGGGACCGGCCTGCTCGACCTCGGAATCGTGCGCGGCGACCGGGTGGGGATCTGGGCACCGAACCGTCCCGAGTGGCTGCTGACGCAATTCGCGACCGCCCGGATCGGGGCGATCCTGCTCAACGTCAACCCGGCCTATCGCGTGGGCGAGCTCGAATACGCGCTCGCCGGGGTCGGCTGCTAGGCGCTGATCCTCGCCGACGCGTTCAAGACCTCCGACTACCTCGGCATGATCGAACGCCTCGCGCCCGAACTGCGCTCGGCGGCCCCCGGCGATCTGCGCGCGGCGAAGCTGCCGGCGCTTCGCGCGGTCATCCGCATGGGCGCGGAGCGTTCGGCCGGCATGCTCAACTTCGACGCGGTCGCGGCGACGCCGGCCGACCGGGTCCGGCTCGACGCGGCCACCGCGGCCCTGACGCAGGACGACCCGATCAACATCCAGTTCACCTCCGGCACCACCGGCCTCCCCAAGGGCGCGACGCTGACGCATCGCAACATCGTCAACAACGCGCATTTCGTCACCGCCGCGATGCGCTTCGCGGCCGGGGACCGACTGGCGATCCCGGTGCCGCTGTATCATTGCTTCGGCATGGTGATGGGCACGCTCGGCTGCGTGAGCAAGGGCGCCGCGATGGTCTTTCCCAGCGAGGGGTTCGACCCGGTCGCCAGGCTCTCGGCGATCGCCGCCGAGCGCTGCACCGCGCTCTACGGCGTTCCGTCGATGTTCGCGGCCATGCTCGACGCCCCGGGCTTCGCCGCGTTCGACCTGAGCTCGCTGCGGACCGGGATCATGGGCGGCTCGCCCTGCCCGATCGAGATCATGAAGAAGGTCGCCGCGCGGATGCACATGTCGGAGGTTACCATCGCCTACGACATGACCGAGACCTCGCCGGTCTCGTTCCAGTCCTCGACCGCCGACCCGCTGGAAAAGCGCGTCGCGACCGTCGGCCGCGTCCACCCGCATCTCGAGGTCAAGCTGATCGACGGCGCCGGCGCGATCGGCGAGCTTTGGCACCTGCGGCTATTCGGTGATGCAGGGCTATTGGGATAAACCCGGGTGGACCGCCGAGGCGATCGACGCCGATGGTTGGATGCACAGCGGCGACCTCGCCCAGTTCGACGCGGACGGTTACTGCAGCATCGTCGGCCGGCTTAAGAACATGCTGATCCGGGGCGGCGAAAACGTCTATCCGCGCGAGATCGAGGAACACCTGTTCCGTCACCCGGCGGTGGCGTTGGCGCAAGTCTTCGGCGTGCCGGACCCGACTTATACCGGCCCGCATTGATCAGAACCCTTCGGCCCATGAACGGCGGCCGATGGAACGGATGCGCCAGGGCTGGTCGATGAGGTCATTCCAGGCTTCGCAGCAGTGGGCGACGATGTCGTCGTAGCTGGTGAAGACGCGGTTCGAGAGCCAGTTGTCCCGCATGAACTGCCAGACGTTCTCGACCGGGTTCAGCTCTGGCGAACGCGGAGGCAGCGGCAGGAGCGTGATGTTCGCGGGCATGACGAGCGCCCCGGCGAGATGCCATCCTGCCTGGTCGAGCAGAAGGACCGCGTGGGCGTCCGGCGCCACCATGGCGCTGATCTCGGCAAGATGCGCCTGCATCGCCTCGGTGTCGCAGAACGGCATGACGAGCCCGGCGCCCTTGCCCTCGGCCGGGCAGATCGCCCCGAAGAGATAAGCCCAGGCGGTGCGTTGGTCGTGGGACGCCCGCGGCCGGGTCCCGCGCCGCGCCCATCGCCGGGTGAGCTTGTTCTTCTGGCCGATGCGGGCGTCCGCCATGGGCCTCGGACCGATGGCGGCTTCCATGGCGAACTCCTGCCACCAGAGCTCTATGCGCTTGCCCGGATGTACGTCCCGGACTGCCGCCAGGCGCTCCGGGAGACTTTTTTGAAAGCCTCCGCCGCCTCCGGATCCTGGGCGTAGTGCCGCGGCCGCGCCGAGAGCTTGCGGAAGCCCAGCGCCCGCAGTTCACGCCCGACCGTCACCTCGCTCACCGACACCCGGAACTCGTCCCACAGCCACTGCACGAGGTCGATCACGCGCCAGCGCACCACCCCGTCGCGCCAGGGTTCGGGGCCGGCTTCCACCGCACCCGCCAGCGCCAAGCGCTGCTCCGGCGTCAGGGTCGGTGCCTTGCCCGGGGCCTTGCGGTCGATCAGCCCGTCCGGACCTTCGGCGTTGAAGCGCAACACCCAATCGCGCACGATCTGCAGCCCGACCCCGCCGATCCGCGCCGCCTCCGTCCGGCTCCCGCCGTCGCGGATCACGGCCAGCGACAGCAGACGCCGAACCTGCTTCGCGTCCCGGCTGGCGCGCGCCAGTCGCCGCAGCTCATCACCGGAGAAATCGCCTCGAAGCTCGATTGCTGCCGCCATGGAACACCTCGCCTGTTTTCCATGGTGAATCATGCCGCGACTGCCTTGGGAATCCCCCCCCTCGTGAGTCAGGTTCAGCGCAAGCTGGTATTACGGCGAGGAAGTCTGCGCCTGGATCGTGCTCAAGCCGGGCGCGACGGCCACCGAGGCGGACATCCGCGCGTTCTGCCGCGACCAGCTCGCGCACTACAAGGCGCCGCGCTACGTCCGGTTTTGCGACGAGCTGCCGATGACGGTCACCGGCAAGGCGCAGAAGTTCGTCATGCGCGCGGCGATGGTCGAAGAGCTGGGACTTCGGGTCGCGCCGACCGCTTGAGGGCGCGCCGACGCCCAGGCCCGAAGCGACCTGCTCAGAGCGGGGCGCGCGCCACCGCCTTTTTGCAGGCCGCCACCATATGGTCGATGAACAGGCGGACCTTCGGGTCCTGCAGGCGCTTGTGCGGGAAGAGCGCGGCCAGCCGGACCTCCTGCGGCGGCGTTTCCTCGGCCACCGGCACGAGTTCGCCGGTGCGCAGATGCTCGGAGATCTCGAAGACCGGCTTGAGAATGATGCCCCGGCCTTGCAGCGCCCAGCCGGTCAGCACGTCGCCGTCATCCGATTCGAACGGCCCGGAGACCTCGAAGCGCCGCGGTCCCGCCGACGTCACCAGCGTCCAGACGAACTCCCGCGCCCCGGGGAAGCGCAGCAGCAGGCAGCTGTGCCGGTCGTCCACCAGATCCTCGCCGGAGCGCGGCATCCCCCGGCGCTCGACGTAGGCGGGCGACGCCGCCAGAATCCGCCGGCAGTCCGCGATCGGCCGCACGCGCAAGTTCGAGTCCTCGAGCGCGCCGAGCAGGAACGCGACGTCGAGCCCCTCGGCGGTCACGTCGACCCGGCGGTCCGACAGCCGCAGCCGGACGTCGACCTGCGGGTAGAGGTCCTTGAACGCCGGGATCAGCGGCGCGATCAGCCGTTTGCCGATCCCGAGCGGGGCGGCGACGTGGATCGAGCCGCGCGGGTTGCGCGACACGTCGGCCACCGCCGCCTCGGCCTCCTCGATCGTCTCGAGGATCTTGCAGGCGCCCTTGTAGAAGATCGCCCCTTGTTCGGTCGGCTGAAGGCTGCGGGTGGTGCGGTTGAACAGCCGCACGCCCAGCTGTTTTTCGAGCTCGGCGATTCGCGCGCTCGCCACCGCCGCCGAGACCCGCTGGTCCCGCCCCGCCGCCGACATCGAGCCGAGCTCGTAGACGCGCACGAACGTCCTGAGCGAATTGACGTAGGACATGAGAGTTAGTCTATCATTCCGAGGAATAATGCGAAAGTGCTCGGCGACCTGCGGGATTTCCAGGACAATCGCTTTGGGTCATGCTCCGGGGGTCGATAAGGGAGACCGGTCATGTACGAATTCGCCGTCATTTGGGACTGGCTCGGTTTCGCGGTGCGCTGGCTGCACGTGATCACCGGCATCGCCTGGATCGGGTCGTCGTTCTATTTCGTGGCGCTCGATCTCGGGCTGCGCAAGGCGCCCGACCTGCCGCCCGGCGCCGCCGGCGAGGAATGGCAGGTTCACGGCGGCGGATTCTATCATATCCGGAAGTATCTTGTTGCCCCCGAGCAGATGCCCGACCATCTGACCTGGTTCAAATGGGAGAGCTACGCCACCTGGCTGTCGGGTTTTGCGCTACTGGCGATCGTCTACTACGCCGGGGCCGAGTTGTTCCTGATCGACCGCACGGTCATGGATCTCTCCGTGCTCGGCGCCATCGCGATCTCGATCGGCTCGCTGGGGCTCGGCTGGGCGCTCTACGAC
>JANOEW010000247.1:0-6075 GCA_031413475.1 Amaricoccus sp. | reverse complement strand
CGTTCGTGCTCGGTGTTTTGCTGTGCATCATCCCGGTGATTGGTTGGTACTTTGGCTGGCTGATCTTCCTAATTCCGTCCATCGCTTTTACGCTGGTGATGGACTTCTGGATCATTCCGCGTGCGTTGCAGTTTGCCTATTCGGAAGCCTACGGGTCCGGCGGTGGCGGTGGAAAGAAGAAGGGCATCACGACGCTCGATCATCGTGAACAGCAGGTCGGCGTAGGTGTCGCCCTGCGGCGCGTGCAGCACGTAGTGCAGGCCCTTCATCGCGGTCGCGACTCGCATCGCGCCGACATGCGGCGGGCCCTCGTAGGTCCAGACCGTCAGCTTCACAGCCGCACCGCCTGCCGGCGCCGCAGCGGCCGGGCGAAGAGGGCGGCGAGGTCTCCAGCCTGCTCGTAGCCGTGCACCGGAGTAAATACGAGCTCGATCGCCCATTTGGTGGCAAGGCCCTCGGCCTCCAGCGGATTGGCGAGGCCGAGGCCGCAGACCGTCAGGTCGGGCCGCGCGGCGCGGACGCGGTCGAGCTGGCGGTCGACGTCCTGGCCCTCGGAGATCACCGGACCTGCCGGGATCAGCTCCAGATCGGGCGCGAGATGCGCGCGGTGCAGGTAGGGTGTGCCGATCTCCAGCGGGACCATGCCGCACTCCCGCGCGAGGAACCGCGCCAGCGGGATCTCCATCTGGCTGTCGGGAAGGAAGAAGATCGACTTGTCGCGCAGGGTCTCGGCGGCGGCGGCGACGGCCTGCCGGGCCCGGGCGCGCGGGGCCGCAGTGACGCGCTCGAAGCTCTCGGCCGCCACGCCGAACGCCGCGGCGGCGGCTTGCAGCCAGAGCGTCGTGCCTTCCTCGCCGAACGGGAAGGGCGCGGCCAGATGCGTCGCGCCCCGGCCTTCCAGCACCGCGGCGGTGTCGCCGAGGAAGGGTTGGGCTAGCAGGAAGGCGGTGTTCGGTCCCACCCCCGGCGCTTCGTCGCGGCGGCGCGCGGGCAGGCAGCGCACCGGGCCGATGCCGAGTTCGGCGAACAGCCGCAGCATCTGATCCTCGACCACGTCCGGCAGCGCGCCCACGATCAGCAGCTCGCGCGCGTCGGTCGCGGGCAGGACCGGGACCATCGCGGCGAGGCAGGCGTCCTCGCCCTGGGTGAAGGTGGTCTCGATGCCGCTGCCGGAGTAGTTGAGCACCCGCACGTGCGGCGCATGGCGCTGGGTCAGCCGCTCGGCGGCGCGACTGAGGTCGAGCTTGATCACCTCGGACGGGCAGGAGCCGACCAGGAACAGCTGGCGGATGTCGGGGCGGCGCGCCAGCAGGCGGCCGACCTCGCGGTCGATCTCCTCCTGCGCGTCGGCGAGGCCGGCGAGGTCCTTTTCCTCCATGATCGCAGTGCCGAATCGCGGCTCGGCGAAGATCATCACCCCGGCGGCGGATTGCAGCAGATGCGCGCAAGTGCGCGAGCCCACGACGAGGAAAAAAGCGTCCTGCATCTTGCGGTGCAGCCAGATGATCCCGGTCAGCCCGCAGAACACCTCGCGCTGGCCGCGCTGGCGCAGCACCGGCGCGTCGAGGCAGCCGCGGGACGAAGGGATCGCGGCGGGCGCGTTCATGCCGGCGCCCCCTCGGGCGGGGCCGCCCCCTGGAGCCGCGCGGCGCGCAGCTTCAGCAGGAACTGCGTCGCGTTGATCGCGTAGAGGGCATAGGCGGCCAGCGCGACCGCCATCAGGGCCGTCGCGCTCAGGAACCCGCCGAACAGCGCGATCAGATAGAATGTGTGCAGTCCGATCACCACGAAGCTGACCGCGTCCTCCCAGAAGAACGCCGGCGCGAACAGATAACGCCCGAAAACGACTTTCTCCCAGATCGCGCCGGTGACCATGATGGTGTAGAGGACCAGCGTCTTGAGCAGGATCGAGGCGGTCGCGGCGGCATAGCCTTCGCCGGTCGCGAGGTAGCGCAGCACCAGCGCGAGACTGACGAGAAACACCGCGAATTGCAGCGGGGCCAGCACGCCTTGCACAAGCGTCCACCGGGTCGCGTCGCGGCGCCGGCGCTGCTCGGGCGTGTAGAGCGCCGGCCTCGCTGCTGGATCGCTCGCTCGAACGGACACGTCGCCTCCCCGGCACAGCACGCTGGTGGATCGGAGCCTAACGCGCCCGCTGCCTATGTCAACTTAAACTTACATATGCCGCCTTACAGTCAGGCCGGCGAATGCCGCCAAAAACACCGCTTTTTTCAGGCGTTTCTGGCCATTTCCAACATTTTGTCGCGCTGCGGCGCGCGGATCGGACTCGAATCGGATGTGGCTGTCAATTGGATTTGACATATGGCCGCAGCCATGGTCTGCTTTCAGGGGCGGTGGATCACACCTTCGGCGCAGGAATGTTCCTCGAACGCAATGCGAGGCTGCGCAGGGGAGAGAGGAATAGGATGTTGAGGCTCGCCACGCTCGACGCCGCCGGCCGCGGCCCGGGTTCACTCGCCATCTCCCCGAAGCTGATCACCCGGGCGCTCGGGGACCTGCTGTCTGAGCGGGTCGGAAACGGTCACGCGGGCTTCGCGATCGAACAGCTCTGCACCGCGCTGCTGGACGACGCGCCGCGCGCTGCGCCAGCCTACGTGGATCGTCTGATCGATTGCGGAGTCGGCGTCGAGGCGATCTACGATACGTACATTCCCCGCGCCGCGGCGCGCCTGGGCGAGATGTGGCTCGACGACCGCCTCGGTTTCGCTGGGGTCACGCTCGGCATGGCGCGGCTCACCGAGGTCTTCCGCCTGATCAGCCCGAGCTTTCTCAAAGACCGCGCCGTGCCGTCTTCCGCACCGGCCGGCCGGAGTGCGCTGTTGGCCCTGACCCCGGGCGAGACCCATGCGCTCGGTGTCGTCATGGCCGCGGACTATTTCCAGCGCGGCGGCTGGTCGGTGCGAGTGGAGCTCACGGCCGACGCCGCCACGCTCGAGCGAATCGTGCGCGACCGGCCGTTCGACGTCATCGGCCTCTCGGCGGGCAGTCGGCGGATGATCCCCGACCTCGCACGCCTCGCAGCGCGCCTTCGCGCGGCCGCGCGTCCCGGCGTCCGCATCGTCCTCGGGGGTCCGCTCGCTGCGCTCGACCCGGATGTCGCTGCGCGCACCGGGGCCGACATGGCCCACGCGGCGGCGCCCGATGCTCTTGCCAACCTGGAGAAGGCCGCCTGAGCCGCGAACCTCACGCACACCGATCCCCGATGACCTTCCCATTCAACCCGATTGGGCCTTAGCGTGAACAAGAACGGCGCCTTTCTGTCGGCCTTGGACGCCTTCACGAACGTTGACGACCGCGCGGTCAAGGCGATCATCGCCGCGGGCTCGGACATCGCCCTTCTGATCAGCGCGGACGGCGTCGTGCAGGAGGTCTACGTCGGGCCGGAGACGCCGCCGGCGAACGACATCCGCGGCTGGTCCGGTCACGGCATCCACGACCTGGTCACCGAGGAATCGCGCGAGAAGGTCAGCGACATGCTGGCGCGCGCGCGCTCGGACGAGGAGCCGCGCTGGCGCGAGATCAACCACCTGACCGACGGCCCGGAGGACTTCCCGGTCCGCTACGCCGCGGTGGCGACCGGCCAGAGCGGCACCGTCATCCTGCTCGGCCGCGACCTGCGCATGGTCGCCCAGCTGCAGCAACGGCTCATGCAGGCCCAGCTCACCATGGAGCAGGACTACGAGCGCATCCGCCAGATCGAGACCCGCTACCGGGTGCTGTTCGAAACCACCCTCGAGGCGCTGCTGATCGTTTCGTCTGAGACCGGCCGCATCCTCGATGCGAACTCCGCCGCCGCCCGACTGTTCGCCCGCGAGGTGCAGGATCTCACCAACCGGGTGTTCGCCAACCGGTTCGAGCCCGCGAGCCAGGCCGAGCTCGCCTCCGCGCTCGCCCAGGTGCGGGAGACCGGCCGCGAACGCTCGGTCAACCTGCGCTCGCGCGGGGACAACACCAACGTGGGCCTGGACGTCATCCTGTTCCGCTCGGTCAACGAGACGTTGTACCTCTGCCGGCTGACGCCGCGCGAGTCCGGCGAGATCGCCGATGCCGGCTTCGACCGTTCGCTGACGGCGCTCTATCGCCAGGCGAGCGACGCCATCGTGTTCACCGATGCCGCCGGACTGATCAAGTGGGCGAACACCGCCTTTCTCGCGCTCGCCGACGTGGCGGTCAGCGACACCCTGCGCGAGACGGGCTTCGGCGCGTTCCTGGGCCGGCCGGCGATCGACCTCAACGTCATGATGACCAACGCGCGCTCGAAGGGTCGGCTGTCGATCTACGGCACGTCGTTTCGCAGCGCCTTCGGCGTCTCGATCCCGGTCGAGATCTCCACGACCTATCTGCCCGACGCCAAGCCCGAGGGCTACGGATTCGTGCTGCGCGACGTCAGCCGCACCGCGCCGACGCGCGGCCCCGGCCCAACGGTCTCGTCCGAGGCGGTCGAGCACATAATCGACCTCGTCGGCTCGACCCCGCTCAAGGAACTGGTCCGCGGCACCACCGACGTGGTCGAGAAGCTCTGTATCGAGACCGCGATCAAGCTCACCAACAATAACCGCGCATCGGCCGCCGAGATGCTCGGGCTGTCCCGCCAGAGCCTCTACGTCAAGCTGCGCCGCTACGGGCTGATCGACCAGGAGTCGGACCCGGAGTAGGCGCCGGCTTGGGCCGATCAACTCCCGAACCGGATGACCGCCGCGCTCTCGCGGGACGTCGGCTGGGCGACTCGATCCGGCGGAACCAGCCCCTGCAATCGTCTATACCCGTCGCCGCGCGCGAGGCGCCGCGCCGGCGCCGTATCGGGTTCATGCCGCCACGAACTCGCGCACGAACTTCGTGGCGGGCCGCGTGCGGATCGCCTCGGGCGTGCCGATCTGTTCGATGCGGCCCATGGACATGACCACGACGAGGTCGGCGAGCTCCATTGCTTCATCCTGATCGTGGGTGACGAAGATGGTGGTGAGCCCGTCTGGTCGTGGATCTCGCGCAGGCCGCCGCGCAGCTCCTTACGGACCCGGGCGTCGAGCGCGCCGAACTTCTCGTCGAGCAGCAGCATGCGCGGCTCGATGGCCAGCGCCAGCGCCAGCGCCACGCGTTGGCGCTGGCCGCCGGAGAGCTGGGTCGGATAGCGCCGGCCGATGTCGGGCAGCTGGATCATCGCAAGCAGCTTGTTGACCCGCCGGTCGATCTCCGCCCCGGTCGGCCGGGTTTTGCGGGGTCGCGCGCGCAGCCCGTAGGCGATGTTTTCGAACACAGTCATGTGCCGGAACAGCGCATAGTGCTGGAACACGAAGCCGGCGCGGCGCTCCTGCACGCTGAGGCCGGTGGCGTCGTCGCCGTCGAACAGCACGCGGCCCTGCGTCGGGAACTCGAGCCCGCCGATCACCGAACCTCCTTCTGCTCCAGACCTGGATGAGATTGATTGCAAGCAGCATCACGAACGAGATCGCCAGCATCGCGAGGGCGATGGCGACGGCGCCGTCGTAGTCGAACTCCTCGAGCCGGATCACGATCAGAAGCGGCGCGATCTCGGTGACGTTGGGCAGGTTGCCGGCGATGAAGATCACCGAGCCGTATTCGCCGACCGAGCGCGCCAAGGCGAGCGCGAAGCCGGTCAGCAGCGCCGGCGTCAGCATTGGCAGAATGACGCGGAGGAAGGTTCGCCCGCGGTAAGCTCCTAGGGTGGCCGAGGCCTCCTCGACTTCGCGTTCGATCTCTTCGATCACCGGCTGCACGGTGCGGACCACGAACGGCAGGCCGACGAAGACCAGCGCGACCCAGATCCCGAGCGGCGTGTAGGCGATCTTGATCCCGAGCGGCGCGAGCAGCCGGCCGAACGCTCCGTTCGGGGCGTAGAGCGCCGTGAGCGCGATGCCGGCCACCGCCGTCGGCAGTGCGAAGGGAAGGTCGACGGTGGCGTCGATGATCCGCCGTCCCCAGAAGCGGTAGTGCACCAGCCTGTCAACGGCGCCGACAAAGTCGGCCAGTGGGGCGCCGCAAAATCCAGCCAGTGCGCCAGCGAGCGATGAGGCCCCCGGCATGCCGGGGGCCTCA
>JANOEW010000246.1:0-5381 GCA_031413475.1 Amaricoccus sp. | reverse complement strand
CGCGCCGGGGGCATGGCTCTATCGATCCATCAGCGGACGAGGGAGCGCGGCTTGGCGCGGAAACCGGACTGGGCGATCGCCAGGGAACGGGCGCGGCGCGAAGACGCCGGCGAGGGCGTGTGGCTGTTCGGGCTCCATGCGGTGCGCGACGCGCTGACGAACCCGGCCCGGATCCGGCGCCGCCTGATCGTGACCCGCAACGCCGCGGACCGGCTGGCCGAGGCGATCGCCGCCGCGGGCATGACCCCGGAGATCGCCGATCCGCGCCGCTTCACGGCGCCGATCGACGCGGCGTCGGTGCACCAGGGCGCGGCGCTCGAGGCCGAGGCGCTCGACTGGGGTTCGGTGTCGGAGCTCTGCGCTCCGCGCGGGACGGCGCCGCTGGCGCTGCTGCTCGATCGGGTGACGGACCCGCACAACGTCGGGGCGGTGCTGCGCTCTGCGGAAGTGTTCGGCGCGCGCGCGGTGATCGCGCCGCACCGGCATTCGGCCCCCGAGACCGGCGCGCTCGCCAAGGCCGCGTCCGGGGCGCTGGAGCGGCAGCCATACCTGCGCGTCCCGAACCTCGCGGCCGCGATCGCCGCGCTGCGCGAAATGGGCTACGCGGTCGTCGGCCTCGACGGCGCCGCCGAGGCCGATCTCGAGACCGCGATCGCCGCCTGCGTCGGTCGGCCGCTGGCGCTGGCGCTTGGGGCGGAGGGGCCGGGCCTGCGCGAGCTGACCACCAAGCTGTGCGACCGGCTGGCGCGCATTTCCGCCGCGGGTGGTTTCGCCTCGCTGAACGTCTCGAACGCCGCCGCGGTCGCGCTTTATGCGGCGTCGCGGCCGCGGCGCGCAGGCGACTGAGGTGGCGATCACATTTCCTTCAGGGACCTTTCAGGCGCGGCCGGGGCTTCCCATATCAATAGTGGAGCAGTTGGATTGGAACTGCCCTGCTCCATCTCACTGTCCCTCGTTCCGACTCCGCGCCCGGACTCGTTCCGGGCGCTTTTTTCATTGTCGCGCGTCGGTTGCGCGATGATCCAGATACCCGACGACGCGACGCTGCGCGCGATCTTCGGCCGGACCCGCACCATCGCTGTGGTCGGTCTGTCGAAGAACGAGGTTCGTCCGTCCTACTACGTCGCGCGTTACCTGCGGCTGAAGCGGTTCCGGGTGATCCCGGTGAACCCCGCCTATGCCGGCGAGGCCCTGTTCGGCGAAACGGTGTCGGCCGACCTCGCGGGCCTGCCGCCGGACCTGGGCGACATCCACATGGTCGACATCTTCCGACGGTCCGATCAGGCCGGCGCCGTCGTCGACGAGGCGATCGGTCATCTGATGCAGCGCGGGCTGTCCACGATCTGGATGCAGATCGGGGTCATCGACCCCGACGCTGCGTCCCGGGCGCGGGCTGCGGGCCTGACCGTGGTGATGGACCTATGCCCTAAGATCGAGTTCCAGCGCCTGCACGGCGAGCTGCGCATGGGCGGCTTCGCCACCGGACTGATCTCATCGCGTCGCTAACCTCGACTCCGTTGCTAAGGATCGACGTAGCCCTCGACAACGACCTCGGCGAAGCCGCTCGGCAAAAAGCCGCCGGTGACCCGAGAGCCTGGTGGAACATGGTCGATCGTCAGGCTCCGCTTGTCCGTCACCGCGCCGTCGGCGTCGCGCCGGATCGCCGATACGACCACCCCGCTGACCGCGGTCCCGCCGCGGTTCTCGACCGCGAAACGCAGCGACCCGTCGTCATCCGCCGCCAGCGGCAGCAGGTGCACCCGCAGGTCGGGCGGCTCGGCCCGCGCCAGGCCTTCGACCACCAGAAAGCCGATCACCGCGACGACCAGGGCCGCGGCGACCGCTCCGATCGCCCATTCGATGCGCTCCGCCAGCGCCTGCGGTCCGGTTCGCCTTGGCTGGTCGGCCATGCTCCGCTCCTAGAGAATCAACCGCGCCGCGGCCGCACCGATCGCCGCGGGGAAGGCGAGCACGCGCTGTGCTTGCTCATCAGCTTCGTCGTTCTCTGGTTCTACGGGCAGGCCGACGACCTCGCGGCGATCCCGATCCTGATGGCCACCATCGTATCCGGTCACGGTGAAGCGATAAAAATCGCGCCACCACGGGCCCCCGGTCGCGTGCGCCCGCCCGCCGCCGAACGCCAGCGCGTAGATGAACCCGTGCATCAGCGCGATCGACGTCGCCACCAGCGCCAGCGCGTGCCACGGCGTCATCAGGTAGGCAATCAGCATCATCTCGTCGGTCGGCGCCACGCTCAATCCAAGATAGAGCGCGCCAACCGCCATCAGGAAGAGCTGGCCGCCGTAGCCGGCCAACGCCCGCCCCTGGTCGGGGTCGACCTGGTCGGCCCCGCTCTCGCCGAATTGGCTGCGGCCGAGCAGCGCGCCGAAGCTCGCGGGCACCGTCTGCATCGCGAGCTTGCCCACCACCTCGTCGACCGGCATGCCCGGAGCGATCACGCCGAACAGCGCCAGCACCAGCGCGCTGGTAGCGAGCCCGATCGCGACCGCGATCAGCGCGTCGCGCAGGTCGTCGCGCCAGCCGAAGGTCTGCTCGAAGCCCAGCCGGTGCGACAACAGCACCAGCAGCGGCATTGCGACCGCAATCAGCAGCGCGAGGTGCAGGCGGTCGGCGGTGAAGCCGAGCCACCAGAGCTCCCTCGTCATCAGTATCGGCAGCCCGAAGATCAGCGCCCCGCCGCCCGCCCGACCGAGGCCGGCGAGCTGCACCCAAGCCGGGGTTCCGCGCCGCTCCCCGCCGTCGTCCTGCGGGTCGGCGCCTGCAAGCTCCGGGTCCATGCTGCGTCTCCGTTCCGCGGCCGGCGTCACGCCGCCGCGCGCAGCGTGCCTAGAGCCGGTCGCCCACGTCAAGGCGGGCAAGGATCGCCGCCGCCGTCGACCGGCTCGCCGTGCGTTTGTCTTCGGCCATGCGGTCCCAGGTTCGATACATCTGCGCCAGGCGCGGGTTGCCGTCGAGCCGGTCGCGGTTTCGCACCAGAAAGTCCCAGTAGAGCGGGTTGAACGGGCAGGCCGTCGCGCCCGCCCGCGCCGCGACTTCGTAGCGACAGTCGGCGCAATGGTCCGACATGCGGTCGATGTAGGCGCCCGAGGCGGCATAGGGCTTCGAGCCGACCACGCCACCATCGGCGAACTGGCTCATTCCAATCACGTTGGGCGCCTCGACCCATTCGTAGGCGTCGGCGTAGACCGCGAGATACCATTCGTGCACCGCGTGCGGGTCGATCCCGGCCAGCAGCGCGAAATTGCCGGTGACCATCAGGCGCTGAATGTGGTGAGCGTAGGCGTCCTCGATCGTCTGGGTGATGGCGTCCCGCATGCAGGCCATGTCTGTGTCGCCGGTCCAGTAGAACGCGGGCAGGGCGCGGCGGGCGCCGAAGTGGTTGCTCGAGGTGTAGGTCGGGCCTTGCAGGTCGTAGACGCCGCGGACGAACTCGCGCCAGCCGAGGATCTGGCGCACGAAGCCCTCGACGGCGTTCAGCGGGGCTCGCTCCGCGCGCCATTCCGCCTCGGCGCGCCGGCAGAGATCGAGCGGATCGAGCAGGCCGGCATTGAGATAGAGCGCGAGGATCGAATGGAAGAGGAACCGCTCGCCCGTCAGCATCGCGTCCTGATAGTCGCCGAAGCGCGGCAGCGCCGATGCGAAGAACTGCGCGGCGGCGGCTTCGGCGCCGGCGTGGTCGGTCGCAAACCAGAACGGACGCAGCCGGCCGAAATGCTCGGGAAACCGCGCCTCGACCAGCCCCAGCACCGCCTCGGTCACCGCGTCCGGCGCGTGGCGCAGCGGTTGCGGCAGGAACAGGTCGCGCCGCGCGGGCTTGCGGTTCTCGGCGTCGAAGTTCCAGCGGCCGCCGGCGGGCCCCGCGCCGTCCATAAGGACGCCGGTCTTGCGCCGCATCTCGCGGTAGAAGAATTCCATGCGGAGCTGCTTGCGCCCGTCCGCCCAGGCCGAAAACGCGCCGGGCGCCGCGATGAATCGATCGTCGGGCAGCACGGTCACGGACAGCGGGCAGTCCTCGATTGCCGCGCGCAGCCGCCATTCGCCGCAGCGGGTGGTCAGCACTTCGGTCGCGCCGACCTCGGCCGCCCGGCGCAGCAGCTCCGCCGGGATCGAGGCGGCGGTCGCCAGGTCGTCGAGCTTCGAATAGGCGACGCGCCACCCCCGCGCCGCAAGCGCTGCGGCGAATTTTCGCATCGACGCATATAGAAACGCGATCTTCCTGACGTGATGCCGCACGTAACCGGCTTCGTCTGCGACCTCGGCCATGACCACCAGGTCGCGGGTCTTGTCCGCCGTCCGCAGCGCCGACAGCTCAAAGCTGAGCTGATCGCCCAGCACCAGCACGAGCCGGGGCGTCACCACGGTATCGCGGTCCCGTCCCAGGCGAAGAAGCCGCCGCTGTCGGCCGGGCCGAGTCGGTCGATCACCGCGAGCAGGTTGCTCGCGGCCTCCGCCGGCGCGATCGCCGAGTGGCGGCCGAGGTGGCGCGTGGTCAGCGGCGTGGCGACGGTCCCGGGATGCAGCGCGACCACGACCGCCTCGGGCCGCGCCCTCGCGATCTCGATCGCCGCGGTGCGCACGATCTGGTTCAGCGCCGCCTTGGCGGCGCGATACGAGATCCACCCCCCCAGCCGATTGTCGCCGATCGAGCCGACCCGCGCCGACAGTGTGGCGAAAACCCCGCGTCCCGGCTTGGGCAACAGCGGGTGCAGGTGCTTCAGGAGCAGCGCCGGGCCGATCGCGTTCACCGCGAACTGCGCCGCCATGGCGCCGGGATCGAGCGCGGCGAGGCTCTTCTCCGGACCGCGGCCGTCGATTTCGAGCGCGCCGGTCGCGTCGAGGATCAGCTCGAACGGCCCGGCGACGGACGCGGCCGCGCGGGCGATCGTCGCCTCGTCGGTCAGGTCGAACCCATCGCGGCGTCGCGACAGCCCGGCGACGCTTGCGCCCCGCGCTGCGAGCGCCGCGGCCAGCGCCCCGCCGATCCCGCCGCTGTCGCCGATGATCAGGGCTCGCATGCACCGCCTCCGTGAGGCGTCGGGACGTGGCGCCGGATCATCCGGGGTCCAGTGCAATCCGGCTTTAACTTCCTCGCCGCGCGGGTATAGTCCACGGCATGATCCGCACGCGGCGAGCATTCGGAGACGTCGGAGCAGCGGCCGGGTGCGTTCCGGTCCGCTCGCTGCCGCTAGGCCGCCCCTGAGCGCGCCAGGGTTCCGGCGCGCGCGCTCAGGGGATCGCCACGACCGCGCCGAAAGACACCCTTTCGCTCAGGACGACCCCATGACCGACCCCGCCGCTGCCCAGGACCGCGTCCTCATCTTCGACACCACCCTTCGCGACGGCGAGCAATCGCCCGGCGC
>JANOEW010000245.1:0-5709 GCA_031413475.1 Amaricoccus sp. | reverse complement strand
GGCCGCGACGGTCCCGAGCCGATCCGCTTCGGCGACTGGGAGCTCAAGGGCATCGCGACGGATTTCTGAGCCGGCGCCGCGCCCCTGCGATCAATGCGCCGCCGCCCAGCTCGGCCCCGCGCCCGCATCGACCACCAGCGGCGCCGACAGCTCCACCGCCGGCGCCGCGGCCCCCTGCATCACCGCGCGCACCCGGGCGACGGTCTCCTCGACCGCACCCTCCGCCACCTCGAACACCAGCTCGTCGTGCACCTGCAACAGCATCGTCGCCGGCAGTCCGCGAATGGCGTCCGGCACCCGGATCATCGCCCGTCGGATGATGTCCGCCGCCGTCCCCTGGATCGGCGCGTTGATCGCCGCGCGATAGGCGAAGGCCGCCGCCGGCCCCTTGGCATTGATCTCCGGCGTGTGAATCCGCCGTCCAAACAGCGTCTCGACGTAGCCGTGCGCCTTCGCGAAGTCCCGGGTGCGCTCCATGTAGCCGCGAATCCGCGGGAACCGCTCGAAATACGCGTCGATGAACCGCTTCGCGTCCTCGCGCGGGATGCGCAGATTGTTCGCCAGCCCGAACGCCGAGATGCCGTAGATCACCCCGAAGTTGATCGCCTTCGCCTGCCGGCGGACACCCGCGTCCATCCCCTCGATCGGCACGCCGAACATCTGGCTCGCGGTCATCGCGTGGATGTCGATCCCTTGCGCGAACGCGGCCTTCAGCTCCGGGATGTCGGCGATATGCGCCAGAATTCGCAGCTCGATCTGGCTGTAGTCGAGGCTGACCAGCACGTTCCCCGCCTCGGCCACGAACGCCTCGCGGATCCGCCGCCCCTCCTCTGTCCGCACCGGGATGTTCTGCAGGTTCGGGTCGGTCGAGGCGAGCCGTCCGGTCGCAGCCCCGGTGATCGAGTACGAGGTGTGCACCCGCCCGGTCGCGGGGTTGATCGCCGCCTGTAGCGTGTCGGTGTAGGTCGACTTCAGCTTCGCCACCAGCCGCCAGTCGAGCACCCGCGCCGGCAGCTCGTGCCCCTGCGCCGCCAGCTCCTCCAGCACGTCCGCACCGGTGGCGTAGGCCCCGGTCTTGCCCCGCTTGCCCCCCGCCAGCCCCATCGCGTCGAACAGCACCTCGCCGAGCTGCTTCGGCGAGCCGACGTTGAACCGCCCCCCCGCCAGGCGGGCGATCTCGTCCTCGAGCCCCGCCATCTTCTGCGCGAAGTCGCCCGACAGCCGCGACAGCTGCGCCCGGTCGACCCGCACCCCCGCCATTTCCATCGCCGCCAGCACCGGCACCAGCGGCCGCTCCATCGTCTCGTAGACCCGCGTCACCCGCGCCGCCGCCAGCCGCGGCTTCAGCACGCGCCACAGCCGCCAGGTCACCTCCGCGTCCTCGGCGGCGTAGGGCGCGGCCTCCTCGATCGGCGCCTGGGCGAAGGTCCGCGGCGTCTTGCCGCCCCGGACCAGCGTCTTGATCGAGACGCAGTCGTGGTCGAGGTACGTTCGCGCCAGTTCGTCCATGCCGTGCCCATGCAGGCCTGCGTGCATCGCGTAGCTCAGCAGCATCGTGTCGTCGAACGGGGCCACCGCAATGCCGTGCCGCGCGAGGATCTTCGCGTCGTATTTCATGTTCTGCCCAAGCTTCAGCACTGCCGGGTCCTCGAGCACCGGTTTCAGCAACGCCAGCGCCGCGCCCATGTCCATCTGGCCCTCGGCGCGGACGGCGGCGCCGAACAGGTCGCCCTCGCCCACCACATGCGCCAGCGGCAGGTACGCCGCCTCCCCCGGCCCGATCGCGAGGGACACGCCCACCAGCTCCGCGCGCATCTCGTCGAGCGCGGTGGTCTCGGTGTCGATCGCCACCACGCCCACCTCGCGGATGCGCGCCATCCAGTCGCCGAGCGCCGCCGCGTCGCGGATCGTCACGTAGAGCGACCGGTCGATCGCCGGCAGCGCCGGCGCCGCCTCCGCGACGGCGACCCCGGGCGCCCGACGCGGCGCGGCTATGTCCGCGCGGCCTCCGGGGGGGCTCGACGCCCCTTCGGAGGCGCCCCCCGCCGGCGTCGCCACGCCCAGCCTCTGGGCGACGCGCGTGCTCAGCGTGCGGAACTCCATCCGCCCGAGGAAACCCATCAGCGTCGGCGCGTCCGGGCCGCGCACCTCCAGCGCCTCCAGCGCGTCCTCGACCGGCGTGTCGCATTTCAGCGTCACCAGGTCGCGGGACACCCGGATCTGATCGGCGAACGCCTCCAGCGTCTCGCGCCGCTTCGGCTGCCGGATCTCGCCGGCGCGCGCCAGCAGCGTGTCGAGATCGCCGAACTCCTGGATCAGCGCCGCCGCGGTCTTGATCCCGATCCCCGGCGCGCCGGGCACGTTATCGACCGAATCGCCGGCCAGCGCCTGCACGTCGATCACCCGCGCAGGCTCCACGCCGAACTTCTCGAACACCTCCTCCGGCCCGATCCGCTTCGCCTTCAGCGTGTCGTACATCTCGACCCCGGGCGAGACGAGCTGCATCAGGTCCTTGTCGGCGGAAACGATGGTCACCCGCCCGCCCGCGTTGCGCGCCATGCAGGCGTAGGTCGCGATGATGTCGTCGGCCTCGTAGCCCTCCAGCTCGATGCAGGGCAAATTGAAAGCCCGCGTCGCCTCGCGGATCATCCCGAACTGGGGGCGCAGATCCTCCGGCGGCTCCGGCCGATGCGCCTTGTAGGCGGCATAGAGGTCGTTGCGGAAGGTGCGCGCCGAATGATCGAAGATCACCGCCACATGCGTCGGCGCCTCCGCCCCGCGCGCCTCCTCGAGCATCTTCCAGACCATGTTGCAGAAGCCTGCGACCGCGCCCACCGGCGCCCCGTCGGACTTGCGCGTCAACGGCGGCAGCGCGTGATAGGCGCGGAAGATGAAGCCCGACCCGTCGATCAGATGCAGATGGCTTCCCGGCCCGAAGCGCTGCGCCGCCGCGTCCACCTCAGTGGTCCGCCTCGGCCCCGGCCCCCGCCTTCAGCACGTAGCGTCGGTCGCAATACCCGCACACGACCGTTCCGGACTCCGGATCGATCTGCAACCAGACCCTGGGATGCCCGAGCGCGCCGCCACCGCCGTCGCAGGCGACGCGGGACTTGCTCACTTCGATCACCTCGGGGTCGGAAACCGTCATCGGAGCCTCGTGCGGCGCGGCGTCACCCTTTCCTTAGCCGGTCCGCCCGGCGGGGAGCAATGGGGCGCAGCGGGGCCGATACGCCGTCGCCCGCCGCCGCGCGTCAGCCGGGCAGCATCCGCCCGAGGTCGCGCCCGCCGAGGATGTGCACATGCAGATGCGGCACTTCCTGCACACCGTGCAAGCCGGCGTTGGCGATCAGCCGGTAGCCCGACCCGCCAGCGGCCGGCGCGGCCCCGACCTCGGCGCACAGCCTGGCGACGGTGCGGGTGAAGTCGGTTATCTCCGCGTCGCTCGCCTCCGTCCCGAAATGGTCGAAGTTGACGTAAGCGCCCTTGGGTATCACCAGCACGTGCACCGGCGCCTGCGGCCGGATGTCGTGAAACGCCAGGCAGTGCGCGGTCTCGAGCACCGTCCTGTTCGGGATCTCGGCGCGCAGGATCTTTGCGAAGACATTCTGGTCGTCGTAGTCGTAGGCCATTGCGATCCTGTGGATAACTCGCGCGTTAAACCTTTAAACGGGCGAAATCAGTCGCTTGACCAGGCTTGCAACGTGCAACACATCGCCGCCGCGTCAATGGCCCCGGGCTCAGACCGCCTTCTTGTCGCCCTTGAACGGCGACCACAACTTCTTGTTGGTGAAATACAGCAGCACCGTCAGCGCCGTCAGGAACAGAACCGCCGTCAGCCCCGAATGCTTGCGCGCCATCATCTTCGGCTCGGCGGCCCACATCAGGAAGGCGGCCACGTCCTGGGCGATCTGGTCGGGCGTCGCCTCGGTGCCGTCCTGGAACACCACGTCGTCGCCATAGATCACCGGGGCCATCGCGACATAGGCGCCTTTGGCCGCGTTCTCGTAGAGCAGAACGCCCGCCTCTTCGCGCTCCTCGCCGGTAAAGCCGATCACGAACGACGCGACGTATTCCGCCCCGCCCATGCCGCGCAGCATCTGGTTGATTCCCAACCCGGCGGGCCCGTGGAACCCGGCGCGGGCCTTGGCGATCAGGCTCAGATCCGGCGCGTTCTCGACGTTCGAGCCGGGAAACCGGTCCGGCGGCGTCGCGGTGCGGAACTCGGCGGTCGTCGAGTCCATCACCTCCCACTGCTCGGCGAACAGCCGCATCTGCTCCTCGCTCAGCGCCGGCCCGCCCGGATCGGCCAGCGTGCGGAACGCCACCTGCTTCAACCCGTGACAGGCCGCGCAGATCTCGGTGTAGACCTGCAGGCCGCGCTGCAGCTGCGCCTGGTCGAAGGCCCCGAACGGCCCCTCGAACGAGAACGAGTAGTCGGTGACGTGGCTTTCCGTTTCGGCGGCCACCGCGCCGCTGGCCACGAGGCCGAGCGTCACCGCCGTCGAGAGGATGAGCGTCCTGATCATGGGTCTGTCCTCTCGCGGGCTATTCGGCCGGCGTCGCCGCGGGCCGCGCGCCGCCGCCCGAGGGCACGACGTAGTGCGCCTCGAAGTCCTCCTGGATGCTCGCCGGCGGCGTCTTCGGCGTCTCGATCACCCCGAGCACCGGCAGCACCACCAGAAAAAAGCCGAACCAGTAGAGCGTGGCGAGCTGGCTGATGATCACGAACGGCTGCTCGGCCGGCATGCCGCCGCACCACATCAGCAGGAAGAACGTCGCGACCAGCCCCCAGAACCAGAACTTGAACTGCGGCCGGAAGCGGCCCGAGCGCACCCGGCTGGTGTCGAGCCAGGGCACGAAAACCATTACCAGGATCGAGCCGAACATCGCCAGCACGCCACCGAGCTTCGAGTCGATGAACAGGATGTCGAAGGTGATCGCGCGCAGGATCGCGTAGAACGGCAGGAAATACCACTCCGGCACGATGTGCGCCGGCGTCACCAGCGGGTTCGCCTCGATGTAGTTGTCCGGATGCCCAAGGAAGTTCGGCATGAAGCCGACGATCGCCGCGAAGATCGCGAGGATCAGCATCAGCGCGAACAGGTCCTTGATCACGAAATACGGCCAGAAGGGCAGGGTGTCAGCCGACGCCTCGGCCTTGGAGCCGCGACGGACCTCCACCCCGGTCGGATTGTTGTTGCCGGTGGTGTGGAATGCCCAGATATGCACCGCCACCAGCCCGACGATCACGAACGGCAGCAGATAGTGCAGGCTGAAGAACCGCGTCAGCGTCGCGTTCGCCACCGACGGCCCGCCCAGAAGCCACGTCTGGATACTGTCGCCGACCACCGGGATCGCCCCGAACAGCCCGGTGATCACCGTCGCGCCCCAGAACGACATCTGACCCCAGGGCAGCACGTAGCCCATGAAGGCCGTCGCCATCATCAGCAGGTAGATCAGCATGCCGATGATCCAGGTGATCTCGCGCGGCGGCTTGTAACTGCCATAGTAGAGACTCCGGAAGATATGCAGATAGACCGCGACGAAAAACAGCGACGCGCCGTTCATGTGAACGTAACGGATCGCCCAGCCGCCGTTCACGTTGCGCATGATGTGTTCGACCGAATTGAACGCCAACGTGACGTCCGGCGTGTAGTGCATCACCAGCACGATGCCGGTGACGATCTGCAAAACCAGGCAGAAGGTCAG
>JANOEW010000244.1:0-8186 GCA_031413475.1 Amaricoccus sp. | reverse complement strand
AGTTACGTGAATGCTCCCCTTACCTCGCCCGCCGGAGATAGACATAATAGGCCCCGCCGCCGCCGTGCCGGATATGGGCCGGGGCCAGCTGCAGCACCTTCGACGCCAGTGGCGGGGCCGCCAGCCAGTGCGGTACGCTGTGGCGCAGCACCCCCCGCCGCTGCGGGGCCAGCGCCTCGGTCGCCGCGTCGCGGCCCTTGCCGGTGATCACCAGCACCAGCCGCAACCCCTCGGCGTGGGTGGCCAGAACGAAGGCCAGCAGCGCCCCGTGGGCCCGCTCCGAACTCATGCCGTGCAGATCGAGCCGCGCCTCGGGCTCGAGCCGACCCCGCCGCAGCTTCTCGAACCGCCGCCGGTCCATCGCCGGATGCGCCCGCTCCAGCGCCGCATGCGGATCCGGGACAAGGTCGACCATCACCCGGCCCGGCTCGGGCCGCCGCCACGACACGCCCCGCTTCCCGCGGGCGCATCACCTTAGCCGGAGCCGGAGCCGGAGAGAGATCACCTGACGCCGGAGGCTGCGGCGGCGGCTCCGGCCGCAGCGGACTCGCTGAAGCCGCCACCTTGCGCCACAGCTCCTTCTCCTCGGGAGAAAGCCTTCTGCGTGGCACCGCGGGTCGCCCGGATCAGCCGCCGGTGCCGGTCAGCAGCCAGTTCGGATTGTCGGAGCCGAGGGTGCGAGTGAAGGTCCAGACGTCGCGCTGCTGCTTGATCTCCTTGGGGTCGCCCTCGACCACGGCGCCCTCCGGATCACGCACCACCGAGGTCAACTCGCCCAGAAACCGCATGCTGATGTCGCCCTCGTTGGTGGCGGCGTCAAAATGCGCGTCGACGAGGCTTACCTCGCGGACGCCGACGAAATCGGCCTGCACCGCATATCCCTTGGCCCGGCGCGCCTCGATCGCCTCGGCAAAGGGCTGGTAGACATCGGGCGAGAGGAACTCGCGCAGCGTCTCCAGATCACCTTTTTCGTAGGCCATCACGATCATTTCGTAGGCCTGCCGCGCCCCGTGGGTGAATTCGTGCACGTTGAACTCCGGGTCCACCCGCTTCATCGCCGCCAGCGCCTTGCCGGCGTCGCCCTCGGCATCGACCAGATCGGCGATGTCGGGATCGGGACCGCCGCCCTCGATCACTTCGAACGACCGATCGCGCCGCGCCGGCTGGCTCGGCTGCGTCGCGCCCGGCGGCTTCTCGAAGCCATCGCGCGTCCCGAGCACGTTGCGCAGCCGCAGGATCAGAAATAGCGCAATGCCGGCGAGAATGACGATCTGAATCATCTGCGAGCCCATCGGGCGCCTTTCGATTTCGTGTCCGAGGCGATGGCGCCCAGCGGCTTTGCACCCTATGTAAGGACTCGGTCGCGGCAAGTCCATTGGATGCGGCGTTACGGGGCGAGGCGGCAAACCTTCGACATGCGGCTCTTGTTGGTGTTCCTGGCGGTTCCGGTCATCGAGATCGCGCTGTTCATCCAGGTCGGCGGCTGGATCGGGCTCTGGCCGACGCTCGGCCTCGTGATCCTCGCCGCCGTCGCCGGCATCGCCATCATCCGCAACCAGGGTCTGAAGGCGCTCGACCGGCTGCGCGCCTCCGTCGAGGCTGACCGCGATCCGTCGGGGCCGATCGCCAACGGCGCGATGATCCTGATCGCCGGCATTCTTCTCCTGACGCCCGGCTTCCTGACCGACGCGCTCGGGCTGCTGCTGCTGTTGCCGCCGGTTCGCGCCGCGATGTTCCGCCGCGCCGCAGGGACGCTGCGGGCCGGCCTGGTCGTCACCCGAGCCCCGGCCGCCCGCGGTCGGCCCCGCGGCGCCGACACCATCGACGCGGACTACGAGGTGCTCGACGACGTCCCGCCGGCGCAGCGCGGCGCTTCGGGCTGGAAACGCTCTAAACCCTGATCGACGGCGCGAGTTGTCGGGCCACGGCGGGCATGATAGACCGCCGCGCAATTCGCACGGGAACAAGGATCAGACTGCAATGGCCGACGAGACCAACGGCGCAACGGCGCCGGCTGCGGTGCAGCCGAGAATGCAGATCGTCAACCAGTTCATCCGCGACCTCTCGTTTGAGAACGTCGCGGTTCAGAAGGGTGTGCTCCCGGAGGGCAAGCCCGAGGTGAAGGTGCAGATCAACCTAGACGCCCAGGCGCGGGGCAACAACCAATACGATGTCGCGCTGAAGTTGAAGGTCGACTCCCGCGTCGAGGCCGGGCCGCTTTTCATCCTGGAAATCGACTACGCCGGCCGCTTTCTCATCCAGAACGTGCCGGAAGAACAGCTGCACCCGCTGATGATGATCGAGTGCCCGCGGTTGATCTTTCCGTTCCTTCGCCGGATCGTCGCGGATGTTACCCGAGACGGCGGTTATCCGCCGCTCAATCTTGAGATCGTGGACTTCCTCGCGCTCTACCGCCTCGAGGTCGCGCGACGCCAGGCCGAGGCTACGGCAGCGGCGCCCGCCCAGGCCTGACGGCGGCCTGACGGCGGCCCATATCAGTCGCGCGGCCAGAGCCCGCCGTAGGCGAGTTCGGCCACGAACGCAGCATGCGCCCTGGCTTCGGCCGGGGTGATCCCCGGCAGGAGCGGGCGCGGGCGCGTCGGCGGGGTCCAGAGCGCGTCGGTTCCCTCGGCTGACCGGGTCGCCGCCATCCTCAGGCCGAGGCCGGGTTGGCGCCCGCCGATCAGTTCGAGGTAGACCGCCGCCAGCAGCTCCGAATCGAGCAGCGCACCATGCTTCATGCGGCCCGAATTGTCCAGGCCGAACCGACGGCAGAGTGCGTCGAGGCTATTCTGTGCTCCCGGAAAACGCCGGCGCGCGAGGTCCAGCGTGTCGACCGCGCGTCCCGGAGCGAGCGGCGAACGGCCCGTCCAGCCAAGCTCGGCGTTGAGGAACTTCAAGTCGAAGCTCGCATTGTGGATGATCAGCCGCGCGTCGCCGATGAATTCGAGAAACGCGTCCACCACCGCTGCGAACGCTGGCTTTTCGACAAGGAACGCGGCGGTGAGACCGTGCACCGCCACGGCCTCCGCAGGCACGGCGCGCTGCGGATTGACGTGCTGGTGATAGAACCGACCAGTGGGCATGTGGTTGAGCAACTCGATCGCCCCGATCTCGACGATGCGGTCGCCCGCCTCGGGGTCTAGTCCGGTCGTCTCCGTGTCGAGCACGATCTCACGCATCCCGACCTCCGGTCGTCAGCCTCGCGACGAGGTCTAGGACGGCCTCCCGGGCAGATTCAACACCGCCGTCGGTCGCGATCACGAAATTCGCGCGAGCGCGTTTTTCCGCATCGGGCGTCTGCCGGGCGAGAATGCCCTCGAACGCGGCTTCGGTCATGCCCGGCCGCGCCAGCACCCGGGAGCGCTGCACCTCCGGCGCAGCGGTGACGACGAGAACGCCGTCGAGCCCGACCTGGGCTCCCGTCTCGAACAGCAGGGGAATGTCGAAGACGACGAGCGGCGCGTCCCGATGGGCGGCCAGGAAGGCCGTCCGATCTGCGGCGACGAGCGGGTGGATGCGCGCCTCAACCCGTGCCAGCAACCCGGGCTCGGCGATCGCCGCGGCGCGCAGACGGGCTCGATCGACGGAGCCATCCGCACCGACAGCCTGCGGCGCCACATCCGCGAGCGCCGCCGCGCCGCCGCCACCCGGTCCGTAGAGCCGATGCACCACCGCGTCCGCGTCCCAGACCGGCACGCCTGCCGCGGCGAAGAACCCCGCGGTCGTCGACTTGCCCATGCCGATGGATCCGGTGAGGCCAAGGCGATAGGGGCCCCGGGTCACGGCGCGAGCACGGCGGCCCGAAGCGAGTCGTCGACCTCGGGCCGCAGGCCGAACCAGGCCTCGAAGCCCGGAACGGCCTGGTGGAGCAACATGCCCAGCCCGTCGACCGTTTGCAGACCGCGCGACCGCGCGCGGGCGAGGAACGGGGTGACGAGAGGATGATAGACCAGGTCGGTCACCAACGCGCCGGGCGCGGCGTAGTCGAGCCGCAGCGGCAGGTCGGGCTGGCCTGCCATGCCCATCGAACTGCTGTTGACGATGGTGGCAGCCCCGTCGACCGCCTCGCTCGCGTCCGCCCACTCCACCACAACGACACCGGGGCCAAAATGCTCGCCCAGGCGCTCCGCCCTGGCCCGCGTGCGATTGGCGAGCCGGATCTCGGAGGCGCCGTCGGCGAGGAGCGCTGCAATCACCGCCCGCGCGGCGCCGCCGGCCCCGAGCACCAGCGCAGGCCCGGCGGTCGCGGCCCAGCCAGGCGCGCCTTGCCGCAGGTTCTCGACAAAGCCGTAGCCATCGGTGTTGTCGGCGAGAAAGCCGCCGTCCACACGAAAGGTCAGGGTATTGGCCGCGCCGATCACGGCCGCGCGATCGGTGACGGCTGCCGCGAGCGCGAGCGCCGCCTCCTTGTGCGGAATGGTGACGTTGACCCCGCGGAACCCGAGCAGCGCCAGCGCACGAAGCGCCGGCTCGAGGTTGTCGTGCCGCACGGCGATCGGCACGTAGTGACCGGCGAGACCGTAGCGGCTTAGCCAGTGGCCGTGCAGGCGCGGCGACCGGGAATGGCCGATCGGCCAGCCCAAGACACCGGCAAGCGGCGGCGGTGCTTGGGTCATTCGAGACAGATCCCTCGCGCCCGGAGAAAGCCGAGCAGCTCGAGCAGGGGCAGGCCCAGGACCGAGAAGTAGTCGCCCTCCACCCGCTCGAACAACTGCGCGCCGCCGGCCTCCAGACGGTAAGCGCCGACGGTTTCGAGCAGCGCGTCGCCCTGCGCCTCGGTGTAGCGATCGAGAAACGCCTCGGAGAAGGGTCGCATGGTCAGCCGGGCATGACCGACGTGCCGCCAAACCGGCTCGCCCGCCTCGCAGACCACGGCGGCGGCAAAGAGTTCGTGGGTTCGCCCACGCAGCGCGCGAAGCTGGGCGACCGCCGCGGTTCGATCGACCGGCTTGTCGTGCAGGCGGCCCTCGCAGACCAAGGTTTGATCGGCCCCGATTACCAGCCGGCCCGGCGACCGCGACGATATCCGGCGAGCCTTGATCTCGGCCAGCGCGGCCGCGACGTTGCGACCAGTCGTGCCCTCTTGCAGAAGCGACGCGGTTATCGCCGCTTCGTCGACCTTGGCGGGCACGACCTCGAAGCCGACTCCCGCGGCTGCGAGCATAGCGGCGCGTGCGGGCGACCTCGACGCGAGAATCAGGTCTGGGCTCATGGCAGTGGCACGCCTCTAGACCGGCTACCCGGCAGCTTTCCCTTGCCTGGTGACGGGAAGCAAGCGGCTGCGCAAGGCGCAAAAACGCTTCGACGGTTGAGATTCCTCGGGACAGATCGGTGGATAACGCTGTCCTGCCCGCCCCGGGCATCTGTGCACAGGGTGTTGGGCGCGGCGACGACGAGACGCTGTGCCGGATCTATCCACAAGCGACGACCGCGACGCTCGAACGACGAACCGCCCGGGATAACTCATCGAACGGCACGAAAGAGTGCTTACGCCGGCGGGCTTCTGACCTGTGGATTGTTTGAGGGTCGGACGTTAAAATATTGACAGAAAACAGTAATTTCAAGTTGATTTCAACTCAAGGTTGAAAATCACTCTGGAGAGCCCGAACGACCCTTGTGTGGATAACATTGTGGAACGTGCGGCGCGAACATCGGCGCCCGGGATTCTCGGTCTCTACTTCTTTGAAAATCTCAGAGAATCTTTGGAGAGATTGAAGCCAGTTTGGCACGGTTGCGCGGCCCGACGTATGTGCTAGGCGGGTTTCGACTGTAACGGGAGATGCTCGGCGTGATGGACCTGCTGGCGGCGGCCTATCCTTGGACCAAAACCTTGCACATCGTGGCGATGGTGGCCTGGATGGCCGGCTTGTTCTACCTGCCGCGGGTGTTCGTTTATCACGCCGAACGCGCCTCCCGGCCCGGAGAACTGTCCGAGGTGTTCAAGGTGATGGAGTTGAAGCTTTATAAGGTGATCATGACTCCGGCGATGCTTGCCACCTGGGTCTTCGGCGCTCTGCTCATTGCAACGCCTGGCGTGGTGGACTGGGCGGTCGACCTGTGGATTTATGGCAAGATCGGTTGTGTTCTCGCGTTGAGCTGGTTTCATCATTGGCTCGGTTTGCGGCGCGAAGACTTTGCGATCGACGCGAATCGTCTGAGCGGTCGTCGATTTCGAGCGATGAACGAAGTGCCTACCGCGCTTCTGCTCGTGATCGTTGCGCTGGTGGTGATCAAGCCGCTTTGACATCCTCCGATGCCCGCCGTTTGACAATGCCGCCAAACTGTGAGAGACGACCATTGGGTCCCGTTCGGCGGCCATCTTTTCCCCAGACCATATGAAACTCGAGGCGACCCGAAGCAGCCCATGGATTTATCAGCAGACTTTCAGCAACTTTCGCTCGCCGAGCTGAAGGCAAAGACTCCGGCGGACCTGCTTCAGCTCGCCGAGGAACTCGAGATCGAGAACGCGTCGTCCATGCGCAAGGGCGACATGATGTTCGCGATTCTCAAGGACATGGCCGAAGAGGGCGTCGAGATCTCGGGCGACGGCGTGCTGGAGGTGCTCTTGGACGGCTTCGGCTTCCTTCGCTCGCCCGAGGCGAACTACCTCGCTGGTCCCGACGACATCTACGTCAGCCCGAACCAGATTCGCCGCTTCAGCCTGCGCACCGGCGATACCGTCGAAGGCGTCATCCGCGCGCCGAAGGACAACGAGCGATACTTCGGTCTGGTCAAGGTCAGCCAGATCAACTTCGAGGATCCGGAGAAGGCGCGGCATAAGGTCCACTTCGACAACCTCACGCCGCTCTACCCGGACGAGCGCATCAAGCTCGAGATCGAGGACCCGACGATCAAGGATCGTACAGCGCGGGTGATCGACCTGGTGGCGCCGATCGGCAAGGGCCAGCGCGGTCTGATCGTGGCGCCGCCACGTACCGGCAAGACGGTGATCCTGCAGAACATCGCCGCCTCAGTCGCCAAGAACCATCCGGAGTGTTACCTGATCGTGCTGCTGGTCGACGAGCGTCCCGAAGAGGTCACCGACATGCAGCGCTCGGTGAAGGGCGAGGTGGTGGCGTCGACCTTCGACGAGCCGGCGACGCGGCACGTGGCCGTGGCGGAGATGGTGATCGAGAAGGCCAAGCGCCTGGTCGAGCACAAGCGCGACGTGGTGATCCTGCTCGATTCGATCACCCGGCTGGGCCGGGCCTACAACACCGTGGTGCCGTCTTCGGGCAAGGTGCTGACCGGCGGCGTCGACGCCAACGCGCTGCAGCGACCGAAGCGGTTCTTCGGAGCCGCACGCAACATCGAGGAGGGCGGGTCGCTGACGATCATCGCCACGGCGCTGATCGACACCGGCAGCCGCATGGACGAAGTGATCTTCGAAGAGTTCAAGGGCACCGGTAACTCAGAGGTCGTGCTCGATCGCAAGATCGCGGACAAACGTGTCTTCCCTGCCATGGATATCCTTAAGTCAGGGACGAGAAAAGAAGAGCTTCTTGTAGACAAGAATGACCTGACAAAGATGTTTGTTCTGCGTCGTATTCTGAATCCAATGGGAACGACGGATGCGATAGAATTCCTTCTCGGAAAACTCAAACAGACCAAAACGAACAGCGAGTTCTTCGACTCGATGAACAGCTGATGCCCGGATGGCGGCATGTCGGAGACAATCTTTGCCCAAGCCACGCCGCCGGGTCGATCCGGAATCGCGGTAATACGGATCTCCGGACCTGGCGCAGCCCCGGGCGCCGCAGCGCTGGGGGCCGTTGACGCCCCGCTGCGCACCGCCGTCCTGCGCCGCCTGACCGATCCACGTGACGGGCGGCCGCTTGACGACGCGTTGGTGCCGGCGGCAGTGCGCAATCGCGCAATCACCTGCTGGGCGACTTTCACGAGGTCATCGCCAAAACGGCCGGCAACGGGGTCTTGACTGAAATCCTTTCCGAACTGGTGGCGCGAACCTCGCTTATCACCCTCTTTTATCAGAACACGCGTGGCGCCGCCGATTCACTCGACGAACACCGGCAGTTGCTCGAAGCGTTCAGGCGGCGCGATGCAGTTGCGTCGGTTGGCCTGATGCACCAGCACTTGAGCAATGTCGAACGCGGCCTGGTGCTGCGCGATGAAGTACCGGCCGGCGCCGACCTGCGTTCCGCTCTGGCCTGACCACATGCACA
>JANOEW010000243.1:0-2628 GCA_031413475.1 Amaricoccus sp. | reverse complement strand
CAACATGAGCACCGGAAGCTGCGGACGGATCTGGCGCAGCGTCTTGAGCGTGTCGATGCCGTTGCGGTCGGGCATCGAGATGTCGAGCAGTATCACGTCGTACTCGGCGCCGCGGACGAGCTGGACCGCCTCGGTGCCGGTGGCGGCCTCGCCGGCGACCGTCATGTCCGGCTGGTCGGCGATGAACTGTTTCAGGCCCGCGCGCACGATGGCGTGGTCGTCGGCGATGAGGATGCGGATCATGGCGGCGGCAGTCCCGTCAGCGGGCGAGCGCGGCGGCGGCCGGCGCGTCCTGGTAGTCGGCGAGGCGGTTGTACAACGTCTTCAGGCTGTTGCCGAGGATTTCGGCGCAGCGCTTCTTCTGCCCGCCGCAATGGTCGAGGGTCGCGTAGATCATGCGCCGTTCGACTTCCGCGAGCGGCGTGCCCACCGGCACGTGCAGGCAGTCGCCGGCGGCCTCCGCGACCGTCAGGCCGCCGAAGTCGAGGTCGACCTCGTCATCGGCGAGGATGTAGGCGCGCTGCACGGCGTTGCGCAACTCGCGCACGTTGCCGGGCCAGCGATGCGCGCGGATCGTTGCGATCGCCAGCCGCGTGAACACCTTGTTCGCGCCGGCCTCGTCGTTGAGGAGCCCGAGGAAGCGCTCGGCGAGCAGTTCGGCGTCGCCGTCGCGATCGCGCAGCGGCGGCAGCGCGATCGGGAACACCGCGAGGCGGTAGAGCAGGTCCTCGCGCAGGTGCCCATCGCGGACCGCCTGGTGCGGGTCGCGGTTGGTGGCGGCGAGCACGCGCACGCGCGCACGCAGCTCGTCTTCGCCGCCGACGCGGTGGTAGGTCCCGGTCTCGAGGACGCGCAGCAGGCGCACCTGCATCTCCGGCGTCATCTCGGTGATCTCGTCGAGGAAGAGCGTGCCGCCCTCGGCGCGCTCGAAGCAGCCGCGATGCTGGCGCAACGCACCGGTGAACGCGCCCTTCTCGTAGCCGAACAACTCGGCCTCGATCAGGTTGGCTGCGAACGCGCCGCAGTTCACGGCGACGAACGGCGCCTGCGCCCGCTCGCTGCGATCGTGGATCGTGCGCGCGGCGAGCTCCTTGCCGCAACCTGACTCGCCGGAGATGAGCACCGTCGCCGAGGTCGGCGCGACCTTGCCGATGCGGCGATAGACGTCCTGCATCGCCGGCGAGGCACCCCAGAGCACGCCGTAGCGCCCGGGCGCGGGGGACGAGGCCTGACGCGCGGCCGCCGCGAAGCGCAGCATGGCCGGGTCGGCGACTGCCACTGCCACTGCCTGGTCGATCATCGATCACCTCGTGCCGGGCAGCGGATGGCCCGATGGACGACGCATTCTGGGCGCTCGCCGTGTACGAACGCGATAGGCGCCTGCCCCGCATCGGTGTCGGACCTGTCCTACATTTGTTCCCTCTGAGACACCTTTGGCGATCCTACACGCTGCCGACCGCCCCGCCGGGCCTCCGTCGGCCGGCGCCGGTCCGACGCGGCCGGCGCTTTGGTCGCGTGGTTCCCGCCCGCCGGAAGCGATGTCCACGCCGGTCCGACCGCGCGCTGCGGAAGGGGCCGATCGGCGCGCGCCAGCGGGCGGGCGACACTCGCCGCATGGCTTCCCCCTTCGAGGCGCTTTGGCAGCGCGTTCGGGTCGATCCACGTCACGCCGACATCGTGCCGCTGTTCGACGAGCAGGACGCGAAGCCGTGGGTTCCCGACTGGCGGATCGGCTATCTCGTCGACGAGGCCCTGAGCCGGCGCCTGGCCGGGCAGCGCGCGTCTGGACGCCCGCACCCCTGAGGCAAGGGGAAATGCGGCTGCGGTTCAGCGCCGCCGACGCGCTCCGATCGCCGCGGCGGGGGAACGCCGCCTCAGCGCCGCGCCTGCAGCGCCCGCCACACCCGTTCGGACGTGAGGGGCATCTGCAGCGTATCGAGCGTCGCCGCCGGCACGCCGGCGCGCGCGAGCGCGTCGATCACCGCGTTCACCACGGTCGGCGTCGCGCCGATCGTGCCGAGTTCGCCCACGCCCTTCACGCCGAGCAGGTTGTTGCGGCAGGGAATCGACTCGTCCATCCGCATGTCGAAGTGGCGGAACATCGACGCGCGCGGCAGCGCGTAGTCCATGAACGTCGCCGACAGCGGCTGCCCGCTCGCGCGGTCGAACACCATGGCCTCGCACAGCGCCTGGCCCGCGCCCTGCGCCGCGCCGCCCTCGAGCTGGCCGATCACGATCATCGGGTTGACGACGCGGCCGACGTCGTTCATCGACGCGTAGCTCTCGATCTCCACCGCGCCGGTGTCCGGGTCGATCTCGACTTCGCAGGCGTGGCAGCCGTTCGGCCAGGTCGCATCGTCGACGCTCGAGGTCGAATCGAGCACGAAGCGCCGTGCGGGCTGGCGCGCGGCGAGCTCGAAGATCCCGATGGCGCGGTCGGTGCCGGCGATGCGGAACACGCCGTCGCGGTAGTCGATGTCGGTCGGTGCCGCCTCGAGCGCTTCGCCCGCGAGCTTGCGCGCGGCGTCGACCGTCTCGACCGCGGCGACGTGCACCGCCGAGCCGCCGACGAAGAGCGAGCGCGAGCCGGCACTGCCGAAGCCGGTGCCGCGGTCGGTGTCGCCCTGC
>JANOEW010000242.1:0-4971 GCA_031413475.1 Amaricoccus sp. | reverse complement strand
GTGCTGCGCTGAACGGAAACCCGTGATGAGCCCCAGCGCCTGCCAGTCTTTGCCGCCGAGGAGCTCCCCGAGGGCGACCGCCCGCGCTGGCCCAACCGAGAACAGGAGGACCGCGTTAGCACAGCGGGGCGGCGAGCGCTGCGCGGCGCCCCCGCCGGTGCATTTTGGCGCAAGCAGAGACACGTCTTGCAACTGCAGAGCCCATCGACGATTCTGTGCGCAATGGCACGAGTAGAATGTCCTTCAGCCCAACCGGGGGTTCCGTCGAAATGGGTGGAACTTGATGGGATTACAGACGCGGAAGTCACGAAAGCCCACGCGGCACTTGACGCGCTCATAGAAAGCGAGGAACAGGTTTCGGACGCAGTCGCCCTTGCGTTTGTGTCCGTGGCCGAGATGTGCCCGCGGGCGAATCCGAGCGATCTGTGGCAGCACGTCATCTATAGACATCTGCTCAGCAAAGGGTGGAGCGACAACAGATGGAAGCGAGTGTCCGGCTTCGCATTGGAACGGGCGTTTGTTACGATTTACGAACCTCGACTATTCAAACATCGCCTTCGCATACGAATTCTGGATTCGAAAGAGGCGAACACGTTCCTTGCCAGCCTTGGTGCGGATATCAGGGCTGTACCGGCTCGCATTCCACGCGTGACCTCGTCTCATGTACCGGCGTGGATTTGGTGGGCGGCAGCCGAAGGCGTTCCGTTCCCGACCATCTCTTAAGGAGCGGGAACGGGAACGGGGTCAGGCGAAGGACCCCACAGGTCACCTGAGCGGACGGCGTGTCCTGAAGCGACCAGGCGCGTGAGGGCGTCGCCGAGACGCTCGTTGCGCACGCGGAGTTGGGCGCGCAGGGCACCCCGGGACAAGGGGGCGTCCGCGCGTTCGAGTGCGGCGAGGACCACGGCGTCGATGTCCACCGCGGTGGCGTCGCCGTGTGGGCCTGCGCTGTCAGGATCGTCGACAACATCGAGGTGCGCGGCAACGGCAGCACCAGATTGGTCGGCGGTGCGCAAGAGCAGGGACAGCGAGTCCGGCGCCTTTGCAGCCCGGTGCTCGACGGACAGGACAAGGCGGTCCCGCGCGCGGCGCAGGTAGAGGTTGGAATCACCCCACGCGTGAAAATCGCCCGAGCCGCGCAACGCCTGGCCGGCCTGCAGACCACCCGAGCCGTTCTTGCGTGCGTGGTGCACGACGATGACCGCCAGGTCGTGTTCACGCTGCAGGCCACGCAGGTAGCCGAGCAACGCCGAGACGTCGGCGGCGCTGTTCTCGTCGATGCGGTGCAGGCGAACGAAAGGGTCGAGCAGGAGCAGCCGCGGACGGATCTGTCGAACGGCGTCGGCGAGGCGATGCTGGTCGTGGGGCAGGTCGAGCCGGAGCGTCCAAGTGGTGATGACATGGATGGGCAGGGCGCCCAGGTCGAGGTCGCGATTGGCACAAAGACCAGCGAGGCGGGTGCGCACGACGGAGGGAGAGTCCTCGGCAAGGTACAGGAGCACGGGGCCCGGGTGGGTGACGGCGAATCGGCCGAGGCAAGGGGTGGCGCTGGCCACGGACAGGGCGAGGTCAAGACCGAGCCAGCTCTTGCAGCACTTGGGGGCGCCGCCGATGACACCGACGCCAGCGCGGGCCCAGAGATCCTTGACCAGCCATGTGGCCTGCGTGTCGTCCAGGGGCAGCTCGGCTGCGCGCAGGATGGGCAGGGGCCCCGAGGAATCGAGGACAGAGGTCACGCGGCCACCGGTTTTTGCTGGATGACCTCGTCGACGGCGGCCTCCATGATGTGGTCGTCGACGAAGGCCTGCTCGCGCTCGTGCGCGATGGCCAGGGCAGTGCGGATGATTCGGGCGGCGGTACGCAGGACACCGCGGCTGGAGCGAAAGCACAGCTCAAGGGCGGCATCGGAGATGAGCTTGGTAGAGGCGCCGACGGCGCGCATGCCGTGGTCGACGGCGGCGGCGAAGGTCTCGCGGTCGAGCGGCTCGAGGTGGACCTGGGCAACGACACGCATGCGCAGGGGGGCGTGTTGCTGCATGCGCAAGGTGCGATCTAGGCCGGGCAGGCCGACCAGCCACATCGTGAGCAGGTCACGGCTGTCGAAGGCGAAGTTGAGGAAGCCGGACAGGTCGATGAGGAAACGGTCGCTCAAGTGCTGGGCTTCGTCGATCACGACGATCGGAGTGGTGCCTCGCTCGTCCACCATGTGGGCCAGCATTTTCTTGATGTCAGCCCAGAGCTGCGCCCGCCGGTGTGAAGGGCGGACGCCGAGCTCGACGGCGAGGGCGCGGTAGAGGTCCAGCGGCGAGACGGCGGTGTCGCAGAAGTAAAGGACGAGATAGTCAGGCCGAGGAAGAATCCCGCACAGATTGCGGATAGCAGCCGTCTTGCCGACTCCGGCGTCAGCGGTCAGGACGCCGAGCCCAGGATCACGGCTGAGGCGGGTGAAGGATTTTTCGAGGCGCGCATAACCGGGCGTCTTGTCGAAGTAGGTCCTGGTCTGGGCATTCTTGGCGAGGGGATGGCCGGTCAGGCCGAAGCGCTGTCTGTACATGTCAGTCCTCCTGGTTGTCGGCGGTGTCCGTGCTGGGGAGAAGCGAATCGGCTGGCGGCGCCCCTGCGGGACGCACGCGGTCGTAGTGCTCGCGCTCGATGAGGGCGAGAGGGTCAAGGCCCGAGGGCTCTGCCTGCGGCTCGGGCTGGCCCAGATTGCGGCGGCGCTTGCGATAGAAGTTGCGGTAGCGATCCAGAACGACGGTGTCGCAGTAGAAACGGCCGTCGATGAAGACACGCGGCAGCGCCGTCGCGTCGGACGGGTCGAAACGCAGCTCGACCTTGAGCCCGACAAGCTCGGCGCGGACTTCGAGCCAGCGGCCGGCGAAACGCACGGTGCCGTCCTTGCGGACCGTGCGCAGCGCGCGGTGCAGGAATACCTCGTCGAGGTTCTTGCCGGGCGGGATGGGGCGCAGGTGAGCCACATCGGCGAGCCAGTGGTCGCGCGGCGCGCGGCCAGTCGTTTCGTGTTTGCGTGCGTGGTACTCGGCCGCAAGCCATGCCCAGTGCTTCGACGACAGCTCCGCCAGCGTCAGCGGCCGCTGCGGCAGCTCGTCCTCCACCTCTTCTCGCCACGTGCGGTGCCATCTTTCGATCGCGCCCTTGGCCTCGGCATCGCCAGAGTCGGTGTGCAGAAGGCAGATGCCGAGCTCGGCACAGATCTCCCGCAACGAGTCGGCGATGTACGCGGGACCAAGGTCGACGTAGTACAGGCGGGGCACGCCGTGTTTGAGCAATGCCTGGCGCAGGCCGTATTCCTGGTCGACCGCCGTCTCGCCCAGCGCGAAGTAGCTGTGGACGATGAAGCGGGTGGCCGCATCGATCTGGGAAAGCAGGTAGACCTTGCGCAGCTTGCCGTCGGGGGCGATCACCTTGGGACCGTGCAGCGCGTCCCCGATCATGAAATCGCCCGCGTACTCGGGCAGGAAGGAGCGGCGCTCGGCAGCGGGGCCGCGCAGCGGGCGCTTTGAAGCACCGTGCGCCTTGAGAAGACGGTGGACGGTCGCGCGGCTCAGGGCCCCCCGGTACACCGCGCCCGCGCGCTCGACCATGCGGATGAGCCGTCTGATCGAACGCCGCGGCTTCTCGCGTTTGGCGCGCAGAATCAGCTCTGCGACCGGCGCAGCGATCACGCGGCTCTTGCCACGGTCAGAGCGGGGCGTAATCCACAGCGCCTCGAAGCCCCCGGCCTTGTACGCGTAGAACCAGTCCTCGATGGTGCGCGCCGAGAGGGTCACGTGCCGTCCGTCGGGGAGCTGGTGTGTGCGCGCCGCCGCGGCCTCGAAAAAAGCACGTCGGTCGCCATGCTCCAGGCGCGCGCTGATGAGCGGCCCCAGCACTCCCAGCCGCCACAGCGCCAGCTTCTTGCGATCCTCGTCGTCCATGCCTCCGGTGTAACGGAGGGCTGCGGCCATAAAGGATGGGATCTTTCCGGTTGGCTTGAAAGCCGCGGAAAGCCCCGCGCCTCACATGAGACGCACCCCCGCGCAGAGCCGGTGGACCAGCGCCGCCATCGGCGAAAGGCGCCCCGCGGCCGCTGCTGGCCCCATGACCACGAGCCTGCGCCGGGTCGCGTTCATGCCGACCGCCAACGCCAGTTGCCACAGCGCCTGGTCGCCGGCCGCCGCCAGCACCTGCACCACGTGTCGCGCCGCCGTCGCCAGCCGCGACATCCACCGTCGTACCGTCCGACCCGGCACCTTCGGTCGCGACGGTGACGGCACCTCCGAGATCGTCTCTGACTCGACCGTCGCCCAGGTCCGCCGCAGACGCCGCGCGATGAACGCCGGCAGGATCCGCCACGTCGCCCCACAATCCCGGTGCGCGCATCGATGGATCACCACCATCGTCGCCGGATCTCCGCAGTGGCACAGCAGCAACCGCTGGCGGTACTCGTGCACGTGCAGCACGTCGTGCTGGCAGCGGCCACACCGCGCCGGCCGGTAGCCGTCCGTGTCCGCCAACCGCTGCTTGTGGGTCTCGAGGTCGTGGACGTCCTCGGCGATCAGCGTTCCTCCTTTCTGACTGGACGGATACGACTGGACCAGGCAGCCTTCCGCATCAGGAGGAGGGAGTCCTTCGGGGCTCGGGGTTGCGGGCATCTTGGTAAATGAACTCGACCCCACCTCCTCCCTTTTCTCAACTTCCCTGCTACCTCTGGGCCGGTCGGACCATCGGAACCGGCACCCATCGCGGTGTCCCGCTCGGCGGCCCTCGCGCCCGGCGCCCTCTTCAGGGCCGCCTTTCGGACGGGCTGCGCAGTCGATGCCCGCGGCTTGCCGGTCGCCGGTCCGCCTGTCTCATCTCGACCTTGGCGCGGCCATCGCCCCGGGCTCAGCCCATCAGCGCAGCCCAAACCCCGCGAGGTACTTGGGACAAACCCCGCAAATCTACCCGCCCCCTACGCGAGTCGGAACA
>JANOEW010000241.1:0-3077 GCA_031413475.1 Amaricoccus sp. | reverse complement strand
CAGGAAACGGCAAACAATACATCTCCTGGATCACAGATCATGATTTTGTGAAAGCCGTAGATTTCTTAATCGAACACAATGAAATAGACGGTCCTGTAAATCTGGCTGCCCCAAACCCACTGCCCAACGCAGAGTTTATGCGTTTTCTTCGAGAAGCTTGGGGGATTCCATTTGGCTTGCCTGCAAGTGAATTGATCTTAGAAATCGGCGCAATTCCCCTGCAAACAGAAACCGAGTTAATTCTCAAAAGTAGACGGGTTGTACCGGGAAAGCTAATTGCTGCCGGATTCCAATTCGATTTTCCAAGTTGGGACAAAGCTGCCGATGATCTGTGTAAACGCTGGAAAGAACATCGGCAGATCAAGGAAAGAAGCTAAGCGCAGCATCGCGTTGCGTTCTGGCTGCAGCCCAGCGGGCCTGACACCGCCGCCCCGCTGACCGCGACGACCGCGTCGCTCGCCTACGCGTTGCCCGAGTTCGGCATCCGCATGCCGTTCTCGCCCACGGAGTTCACGCAGGTGAATCCCGGCATCAACATCGTCCTGATGCGCCGTGCCATCGCGCTGCTGGACCCGCGGCCGGGCGAGCGCGCGGTCGACTTCTTCTGCGGGCTGGGCAACTTCACGCTGCCGATCGCGCGCCGCGGCGCGGACGTGCTGGGCATCGAGGGCAGCGAAGGGCTGGTGCGGCGCGCGCGCGAGAACGCGCGCACGAACGGCCTGGACTCGCGCGCCCGCTTCGAGGTCGCGAACCTGTTCGCAGCCACCGCCGAGACCATCGCCGCGCTGCTCCCCTTGGACAAGGTGCTGGTCGATCCGCCGCGCGATGGGGCGCTCGCGCTCATGCAGGCGCTCCCGCCGGCCGGCAGTCCGGGGGCGCCGTCGCGCATCGTCTACGTGAGCTGCAACCCGGCCACGCTGGCGCGCGACGCCGGGTTTCTGGTGCACGAGCGCGGTTACAAGCTCGCCGCCGCGGGCGTGGTCAACATGTTCCCGCACACCGGACACGTCGAGTCGATCGCGCTGTTCACGGCACCGTAGCGATCGCGACGCGATCGGCCCGCCCCAAAGAAAACGGGGCGAGTCGCCTCGCCCCGTCCTTGATTCGCGGTCGCCCGCGCCGCGCTAGTCGCGCTGGCCGGTGAACGCCATCAGCAGGTTGAGCAGGCTGATGAAGATGTTGTACAGGCTCAGGAACAGGCCGAGCGTCGCCATCACGTAGTTCGTCTCTCCGCCGTTGATGATCCTCGACAAGTCGAAGAGCAGGTAGGCCGAGAACAGCAGCACCGCGACCGCCGAGATCGTCAGCGAAAGCGCCGGGACCTGGAAGAACAGGTTCGCGAGCGACGCGACGATGAGCAGGATGACGCCGATGAACAGGAACTTGCCCATGAAGCTGAAGTCGCGCTTCGTCACGGTGGCGACCGCCGCCATCGCGAAGAAGATCGCCGCCGTCATGCCGCCGGCGAGCGCCACCAGCTGGCCGCCGTTCCGCAGGCCCGCGGCCACGGTCAGGATCGGCGTGAGGAACACGCCGGCGACGAACGTGAAGCCGAAGAGCGCGGCGACGCCCCACGCGCTGTTGCGCAACGCGGAGACGACGAACAGCATGCCGATCATCGCGCCGAACATGAGGAGCGGCGCCATGATCGGCGCGGCCACGAAGAGCGATGCGAAATTGAACTGCATGCCGACCCAGGCGCCCGCGATCGTCGGCAGCAACGAGAGCGCGAGCAGCCAATAGGTGTTGCGCAGCACCCGCAGGCGTTCGGGGGCCAGCGAGTCGGTCGTGCCGGGAAAGCCGGTCGGCCGTCCGGAGATCGATACGGGCTGGAGCTTCGGATCCATGCGTCCTCCAAGGCGGTCCGGGACGGACCGATTCAGCTGTTTAGACTAACAGAACCGTTCGCGGGTTCAACCGCGCCGGACCTGTGGGCTGGCCGGGCAGGTTGGACAACCTTGTGCCGGCAGCCCCGGAAATCAAGGGGTTGGCGGTGCGACACCCGGCCAGGTCCGCTCCGGGTGCGCGCCCGGCCCCGCGCACCCGCGGGGCGCGCCTTTTGCGGCACCGTTCGGCGGCAAGGTAGCATCGGCTCGCGCCAGACCGCCGCTCGCGACCATGTCGACCTCGACCACGACCCCGTTCGAGATCCGCCCCTTGGAGGGGTGCATCGGCGCGGAGGCGCGTGGCGTCGATCTCGGAAGCGAGGTCGACGAAGCGACGCATGCACGCCTGTACGGCGCGCTCGTCGGCCGCGTCGCGCTCGTCGTCCGCGACCAATCGCTCGACGCGCGCCGGTTCCTCGCGGCCGGTAGCCGGTTCGGGACACCGTTGTCGGCGCCCTATCCGCACGTGGTCGATGGCCTCCCCCTCGTCCAGGTCGTCTCGAGCCACGACCGCAACGACGACGGCTCGGTGCGACTGTTCGGGCGCGGCTGGCATACCGACCATGAAGACAAGCTCCATCCGCCGAAGTTCACCGCGCTGCACGCGCTGGAACTCTTCCGCGGCGGCGGGTCGACCGGCATCGTGAACATGCGCGCGGCCTACGACGCGCTGCCCGACGGCACGAAGGCGAAGCTCGACGGGCTGCAGGTGATCTACACACGGAAACGGGCGAAACCCGTCGAAGCGACCGACCGCATCGAGCGCGGCCCGCCGGAAGTGCGGTCCGTCGCGCACCCGCTCGTGCGCACGCATCCGGACAACGGACGGAAGAACCTCTACCTGCATCCGGGGATCGCCCGCGGGATCGTCGGCATGCCCTTGCGCGAAGCGGAGCCGCTGCTGCGCGACCTGCTCGCGCACGCGCTCGATCGCGCCTGGACCTACAACCACCACTGGACGCTGGGCGACCTGCTGATCTGGGACAATCGGACGAGCCTTCATCGCGCGAACTACGACTACGACCCCGCCGACACGAGCCAGCGCCGCCTGCTCTACCGGATGATGGTCGAGGGGGAGCGTCCACGCTGATCGACCGGCGTCGCAGCGACCAGGAAGGGTGGCCGAGCGGTTTAAGGCACCGGTCTTGAAAACCGGCGATGGGCAACCATCCGTGGGTTCGAATCCCACCC
>JANOEW010000240.1:0-1819 GCA_031413475.1 Amaricoccus sp. | reverse complement strand
CGCGTAGGCGACCGGAACCGAGTAGTCGGTGTTCCTGTAGCGCACCAGCGCCTGGCTCGAGACCTTGCCGGGCCGCTTGTCGCAGGCGTCGAACGGCGTCGGCGGCAGGTCCGCGAACGCCGCGCGGTCGGCCGCCAGCCTCAATAGGTGAACGATCCGCGCCTGCTCGGCCGGGAACAGCTCGTCCCACAGCGGGTCGAACTGCATGAGCGCCTCCCGCGCCTCCGCCTCGGTGACGTCGTCCCGCTCCGCCCGCGCCGCACGCCAGGTGCCGACAAAACGGTGCGGCGACGAAAGCAGCGGAGCGAAAACGCCCCCCCCCGCCCGGGGCGGCTTTTCAGTGACGCGGACCGGCGGCTTCCAGTTTGACGTCGAACGACAGGAAGCGATCGAACAGCGAGGTCTTGCGATAGAAGTGCCTCCTCTCGAAGCGCCGCTCGGGGAGATGGTCCTGCCGGAAATCGAGAAGTCCGAACCACCGAAGAGGACGAAGGACGGTCGCCTCCATCGCGTGGCTGCCTGTGTCCCACGTTGATTCCAGCACGCCGATGATGGGAATCGTGCACAGCCGGGTCAGTCGTTCCGGCGGCTGCCAGTCGTTCGCGGCGATCGACAGGGACCAGAGGACGATGCCGATATCGTGCTGTGGCCATCCGTGATGCAGGCCACGGCCGAGATAGCCGAGATCGAGGTGCCACAGCGCGATATGAAAGAGAACCGCCTGCAGAGCCTGTTCGTGGGGTTCCTTCAGAAGCTGCCACCCTGCTGGCGTGACCTGCAGGTGGCCCTTGTACCGGCGGAGCAGCTTGCCCGCCTCGGCGACATGACGAACGAAGAAGAGCGGCAGGAAATCCGGCTCGTTGATCACCTTGTGTAGCCGCAACGCTTCTGTCTTTTCGAACCCGGGCCATATAAAAAGGTCGCACATTTCGGCCACGACGCCACGCGACAGGTTCCCGGTAGCCGTCATCTTCAATCCGGATCCTTCCGCGGCAGCGCGCATCAGTATCAGGGCGTTCCGAGCGACGGCGGATTGCTGGATCTCTCCGTGTGCGAGATCGGCGGCAAGCCGGATCGGTCCTGCCGTTGGCGAGGGTGGTCGCCTCAGCGCGTCGAAGCTCGCCTGATCCAGCAGGACCCAGGCAGGCTCGATGCCGCCGAGCCAATTCCTGACCGACAGGTTCTGCAACATGCCGGGGGCTACCATCGCGCCGGACTCACGGATTTGGAGCCCGGGCCGAGGCTGGCCCGGCGCCGAGCCATTCGTCCAGCTTCGACCATCGGCGGCGTCCGGAGATGTTTTTCGCCGCGATGGCTACAGCTTTCTTCTGCCCGACCAGCACGACCAACCGTTTGCCGCGGGTGACCCCTGTGTAGAGCAGCGCGCCCGTCAAAGCTGGCCGTCAGTTCCCCCTCGTCGAGGTCCACGCCTTCCACATAGCCGATATCCCCGTTGTAGACCTCCTTGTCGTAGTCGTTCTTGAGCTGCAGGACCTTGTCGCCCGCGCGGATCGTGCGCCCGAAGCGCTCGACCGAAGGACCGTCGCCGCCGCGCCTCCTCGAGAGCGCCTTCTGCAGCTCGAGGTTCAGCGTCGCCACGCCCGCGGCGCCGCGGTGCATGGGCGCGAGCACCTGGATCTCTCGGATTGGGTCGAGGCCGAAGCGCGCCGGGAGGATCTCCGAGACGAGCTCCGTCACGAGCGCGAGCGCGCGCTCGGGCGTCTCGGCGGGCACCCAGTGGAAGTCGCCGCCCCCCTCGAGCGTCGGCAGCTCGGGCAGCTCGCCCGCGTTGATCGCGTGCGCGCCGGTCACGATGCGC
>JANOEW010000239.1:0-8083 GCA_031413475.1 Amaricoccus sp. | reverse complement strand
CGATCAGCGGCAGCAGCTTCGAGACGTAATAGCTGTCCATGGAATGCATCGAGGTCAGGTGCGAGCCGGTGGAGCGGCCGCCGAGCCCGAGGCGGAGGGTCTCGGCGGCGAGGGTCTCGACGTGGCGCGATTGCGGGTCGTCGGTCTCGTCGCAATGCAGGTCGATCGGCAGCGCCCGTGCCGCCGCGATTTCGGCCAGCGCCGTCACCGAGACGGCACCCTGCGCCATGGTCCGCTCGAAATGCGGGATGCCGCCCACCACGTCCACCCCCATGTCGAGCGCGCGCAGCAGGTTGGGCAGGCCGTTCGCGCAGCGATACAGGCCGTCCTGGGGAAAGGCGACCAGCTGGAGCGTCAGGTAGGGCGCGACCAGCCGGCGCACCTCGAGCATCGCCTGGACCCCGAGCAGGCGGTCGTCGGTGACGTCGACATGGCTGCGGATCGCGAGCAGACCCTGCGCCACCGCCCAGTCGCAATAGGTCAACGCCCGGTCGCGCATCGCCTCGAGCGTGGCGATCTCGCGCAGTTCGCCCCAGAGCGCGATGCCCTCGAGCAGGGTCCCGGAGGCGTTGATGCGGGGCAGTCCGTAGCTCAGCGTCGCGTCCATGTGGAAATGCGGGTCGACGAAGGACGGAGCCACGAGGTCGCCGGCGGCGTCGATCTCCTCGGGCGCGGCGCCGTCGACGTGACCGATCGCGACGATGCGGTCCCCAGCGATCCCGACGTCTGCGACGCTTCCGTCGGGCAGGGTCCCGCCGCGCAGGATCAGGTCGAACGCCATCAGCGATCTCCGCGGTTGAAGGGCAGCATCAGCGCCGCCGGCACCCGCGCCTGGCGCGACATGACGACGAGCGCCAGGATCGAGAACGCGAAGGGCAGCATCAGGAACACCTGGTAGGGCACGCCCGGCGCGAGCGGCTGCAGCCGGATCTGGAAGGCGTCGAAGCCGGCGAAGAGCAGCGCGCCGAGCAGCGCCTTGCCCGGCCGCCAGGCCCCGAACACCACCAGGGCCACGGCGATCCAGCCGCGGCCGTTGACCATCTCGAAGAAGAACGAGTTGAACGCCGACAACGTCAGGAACGCGCCGCCCACCGCCATCAGCCCCGAGCCGATCACCACCGCTCCGAGCCGCAGCCCGTGCACCGACAGCCCCTGTGCCTCGACGGCCTGCGGGTGCTCGCCCACGGCCCGGATCGCGAGCCCGAGCGGCGTGCGCCCGAGCACGAAAGCGGTCACGGCGACCGTGGCGAAGGCAAGGTAGGTGAGCGGCGTCTGGGTGAACAACGCCGGGCCGAGGAGCGGGATGTCGGAGAGAACCGGGATCGGGGCCGGCTGGAACGGCTCGATGCGCGGCGGCGTCGTCACCCGCGGCAGGGCGAGGCGATAGGCGTAGTAGGTGGCCGAGGTCGCGAGCAGCGTGATCCCGAGCCCGACCACGTGCTGCGACAGGCCGAGCGGCCCGGTCAGCCCGCCGTGCAGCAGGCCGAACGCCATGCCGACGAGCAGCGCCACGCCGACGCCGCCCCAGAGCGGCAGGCCCAGATAGACCGCGAGCCAGCCGGCGAACGCACCCGCGACCATGATCCCCTCGATCCCGAGGTTCAACACGCCGGCGCGCTCGCAGATCAGCTCGCCCATGGTGGCGAAGATCAGCGGCGAGGCGATTCGCACCGCCGCCGCCCAGAAGCTCGCCGACAAGAGGATCTCCAAGATCTCCACAGCTTAACCCCGCCGGATGCGATTTCGGGTCAGCATGACCGCCGCGACCATGCTCAGCAGCGCGGTCGCGAGCAGGATGTCGGCGATGTAGCTCGGCACGCCCGCCGCTCGGCTCATGGAATCGGCGCCGACGAACACGCCGGCCACGAACACCGCCGCGACAACGACGCCGAGCGGGTTCAGCAGCGCGAGCATAGCGACGATGATCCCCGTGTAGCCGAAGCCGGGACTCAGATCGAGGGTCAGGCTGCCCTTTGCCCCGGCCACCTCGGAGAAGCCCGCCAGCGCCGCGAGCCCGCCCGAGATCAGGGCGGTCTTGAGCAGCACCCGGTTGACCGGAACGCCTGCGTAGGCGGCGGCCTCGCGGTTCAGTCCCACCGCACGCATCTCGAAGCCGAGCGTTGAGCGCGACGTCACAGCCCAGGTCGCCACTGCGGCGATCAGCGCGAGCGCGAATCCCCAGTGCAGCCGCAGCCCGGGCAGGATGCGCGGCAGCCGCGCCTCGGGAGGCAGCGGCCGCGACTGCGGCCAGCCGAGCGCCATCGGATCCCTGAGCGGCCCCTCGAGCAACATCGAGACGACGAGCAGCATGATGAAGTTGAGCAACAGCGTGGTGACGACTTCGTCGACGCCGAAGCGCACTTTCAGTACGACCGGGCCGAGCAGAACCAGCGCGCCGGCCAGCGCCGCCGCGCCGGCCATCGCGGTCAGGAGCACGGGCGCCGGCCAGGCCAGCGCCCCGGTTCCGAGCGCTACTGCGGCGAGAGCGCCGGCGTAGAGTTGCGCCTCGGCCCCGATGTTCCACAGCCGCGCCCGGAAGGCGACGGCGACCGCGAGCCCAGTGAAAATCAGCGGCGTCGCCCGGTTCAGCGTCTCGAGCAGGGCGAAGCGCGACCCCGCGGCGCCGCTGACGATCAGCCCGAGCACGGTCAGCGGCGCGCCGCCGGCAAGCGCCGCAAGCGCCATGCCGACGAGCGCTGTCAGTGCCAGCGCGGCCAGCGGCAGCCCGATCAGTCGGAGCGCCGAGGGGTCGGCGATCGGTTCAAGCCGCATCGGCGTCCGCGCCGAAGCCGTGGCCGGCCATCCAGCCGCCGAGCGCGGCCACCGCCGTCCCCCGTGGCAGGGCCGGAGAGAGCCGCCCGGCGCTGATGACATGGATTACGTCGGCAAGCGCCTGGATCTCGTCGAGGTCCTCGGAGATCAGCAGCACCGCGGCCCCGCGCGCCCGCGCCTCGAGCAGCCGTGCGTGCACGTAGGCGACCGCGCCGACGTCGAGGCCGCGGGTCGGCTGGAGGGCGAGGATCACCCGCGGCGCGGGCGCCAGCGCCCTGCCAAGGATCAACTTCTGCAGGTTGCCGCCCGACAGCTGGCCCGCCCGGGTGCGCGGCTCGCCGCCGCGCACGTCGTAGGCCGCGATCAGCTCCGCGGCGAAGGCCTCGGCCGCGCGCCGGTTCATCCAGCCGGCGCGGCTGAAGCGGCGCCCCCCGTAGGCTTCTAGCACCGCGTTCTCCGCGACGTTCATGTCGGCGATCGACCCGGTGCGCTGCCGGTCCTCGGGAATGCGCGCGATCCCGGCGGCCATGGCGGCGTGCGGCGACCACCCGGCTCCGACCGGCGTCCCGTCGATCAGGAGCCGCCCGGCACACGGGGTCGCGAGCCCGGCGACGATCGCCGCGAGCGCCGCCTGGCCGTTGCCCGACACGCCGGCGAGCCCGGTGATCCGACCGCCGTGCATCACGAGGTCGACGCCGCGCAGCCCCGGCGTCCGACCCCGGTCCTCGGCATGCGCGGCCTCCAGCTCAATCAGCACCGGCCCCGCCGGGGTTTCGGACGCGACCGTCGGCGCGATCTCGGCGCCGACCATCATCCGCGCAAGCGCCTGCCGGTCGGTGGCCGTGGTGACCATCGAACCGGCGACCCGCCCCTGACGCAGCACCACCACGCGGTCCGCGACCGCCATGACTTCGCCGAGCTTGTGGCTGATGAAAACGATCGACAGCCCCTCGGCCACCGCCAGGCGCAGGCTGCGGAACAGCGCCTCGGCCTCGGCTGGCGTCAGCACCGCGGTCGGCTCGTCGAGGATCAGCACCCGTGCGTCTCGATAGAGCGCCTTGAGGATCTCCGCGCGTTGCCGCTCGCCGAGGCCGAGGTCGCCCGCCCGGGCGTCCGGCGCGACCTCCAGCCCGAACCGCTCGCCGAGCGCCACGATCCGCGCCCGCGCCGTCGTCCGACCGTAGCCGGCGCGCCAGAGCGGGGCGGCGCCGAGCACGATGTTCTCGAGCACCGTCAGGTCGTCGGCCAGGGTGAAGTGCTGGTGCACCATGGCGACGCCCGCCGTCAGCGCCGCCCGCGGTTGCCCCGGGGGGAGCGGGCGGCCGAACGCCTCGACGACGCCCTCATCGGCGACGTAGTGGCCGAACAGGACGTTCATCAGCGTGGTCTTGCCGGCGCCGTTCTCGCCGAGCAGGGCGACGATCTCGCCGCGGCGCAGCTCGAGGCTGACGCGGTCGTTGGCCAGGAGCGCGCCGAAGCGCTTGCTGACGCCCGCGATCCGCAGGACGACGGGGGCATCGGCAGGGAGCGGCATTCAGGTCGAGCTGGGCTCGGAATCGTCGATCGCGACGGTGAAGCTGCCGTCCATGATCCCCGACTCGCGCTCGGCGACCAGCCGCAGCGCGTCCTCGGGAACCCTTCCCTCGAAGGTCCCGAGCGGGGCGAGCGACGCGCCGCCCGCCATCATGAACGAATAGACTCCGTAGTCCGCGGCCTTGAACGCTCCCGCCTGCACCGCCGCGATCGCGGCGTCGAGCGTCGGCTCGAAATGCCATAGCGCCGAAGCGACCACGGTCTCGGGGTATTCCGGCTGGGTGTTGATCACGTTGCCGATCGCGAGCACCCCACGCTCCATGGCCGCGTCCGAGACCCCGAAGCGCTCGGCATACATCACGTCGGCGCCGTTCTCGATCATGGCGATCGCGGTCTCCTTGGCCTTGGGCGGGTCGAACCACGAGCCGATGAAGGCGACCTGGAAGGCGATGTCGGTCCGCACCTCGCGCGCGCCGGCCATGAAGGCGTTCATCAGCCGGTTCACCTCCGGGATCGGGAAGCCGCCAACCATGCCAATGCGGTTCGAGTTGGTCATCGCGCCGGCGATGATCCCGCTGAGGTAGGAGGCGTCCTGGATGAAGTTGTCGAAAACCGCGAAGTTCGGGTTCGCCGCCGGGTCCGGCATGAAGCTCGAGCCCATCAGAAACGCGACGTCGGGATAGTCGAGCGCCACCTCGCGCGCCGCCTGCTCGACACCGAAGACCTCGCCGACCACGAGCTTCGCGCCACTTTCGATCACCTCGCGCATCACCCGCGGATAGTCGGTGTTTGCGACGTTTTCGGAGAACGAATAGACGATGTAGCCGCGCACCGCGGCGGTTTCGGCCGCCTTGTGGATGCGGCTCACCCATTGCTGTTCGACCGGCACCGTGTAAATCGCCGCTGTCGGGATTGCGCTCTGGGCGCGCGCCGCGCCGGCGAAGGCGCCGAGGCCCACCAGCGTGAAGGCGCCGCCGCCGGCGCGAAGCAGGCCGCGTCGCGTCAGGGGGAGGGCGGTCGGAAGGTTGATCAGGGGCACGGCGCGTGGTCCTTTCGATCGGGGCAAGCAATGGAAGTGGACCGCATTTCCAGCGCTTTGGCAACGGCCGGCTCGGCGCGCTGAGGTAGCGTGTCTATCTGTCGGCTTTGTGTAGCGCGTGAAGTGACCGGGGTGTTGGCCGCCGGACTCCTTCGTTGCCGAATCCGCCATGGGCGCTTCTAAAGCGGCCCGATAAAGCGCAACCCGAGTTCCCGCTGGTAATGGAGGCGACGGCCGGAATCGAACCGGCGTGCACGGATTTGCAATCCGCATTTCGGGTCCCTGCATTGGTGCGCACTTGTTTTAAGTAGCACGCAATCGGCCTTGTTTTCCGATGGTCAGTGTCCACATAGTCCGTTGCAGGCCAGCACTCGTTTGAACTCGTTTGAACCGGGCTGCTACCTATCTGCTACCTTTTTGGAGCAACGGATCAAATGGCGGACCCCCGCATCAAGCTAACAAAAACCAGCGTCGAGGCCATCGCGCCTCCCGCCGCCGGTCAAAGCATCGTCTGGGACTCGGCCCTGCCGGGCTTCGGCGTGCGGACGTCGGCCGGCGGCGCTAAGGCCTTTATCCTGCAAAAGAGGATCGACGGCCGACAGGTGAAGCGCAGCCTCGGGCGCTTCGGGCAGGTGACCGTCGAGGGCGCGCGCAAGGCCGCCGTCGCCATGTCGGCGGAGATGGCGACGGGCCGCGACACGGTGAAGGAGCGCAAGGCTGCGGCGGCCAGGGAGGTGACGCTGGAGCGCGCCGCCGAGGCCTACATCCGGGAGCGGAAGCTGAAGCCGCGCACGGTGAAGGACGTCGAGGCGGCGATGCGGCACTTCGCCGATTGGATGCGGCAGCCGATCACCGAGATCACCTCGACCATGGTCGAGGACCGCTTCGTCTCGCTGACCGAGGGCCGACCGACCGGCGCCAGTGGTAAGCTGACCATGCGCTACCTGCGGGCGATCCTGAACTTCGCCTCCGCGCGCTTCTCCGGCGACGGCGCGGCGCTGCTCGCCCGCAATCCGGTGGCGCGCCTCAGCGTCACCCGCCGCGGCTGGACCGGCGGCGCGCGGCGGCGGAGCTTCATCAAGCCGGGCGAGCTCGGCCCCTGGACGGCCGCGGTGCTGCGCCTGGCGGCCGAGCCGCGTGACGCGCTGATGCTGGGGTTGTTGACCGGCGTGAGGCCCGCTGAGGCGCTCGGGCTGCGCTGGAACGGCGTCAACTTTGCGGACGCCACCCTGACGTTCGCGGACACCAAGAACGGGACGGACCACGAACTGCCGATGCCGAACTGGCTGGCGGCGATGCTGCGCGCCCGTAAGCCGGTCTCCGGGCCGGAGTTGGTGTTCAGCACCGCGGACGGCGCGCCGCTGCGCGACCTGCGGGCGGCGATCGCCCGGGTGGCTGCGGAATCGGGCGTCGCGTTCATGCCGAGCGATCTGCGCCGGACCTTCGTGACCACCGCCGAGCGGCTGGACATCGGGCCCTACAGCTTGAAGCGCATGTTGAACCACGCGATCGGCGGCGACGTGACCGGTGGCTACATCGTGCCGACCACAGATCGCATCCGCGAGCCGATGCAGCGGGTGGAGACGTGGATCCTCGGGCAGGCGGGACTGCTGCCGGCGGCGGACGTCGTGCCGCTCCGGGCGGCGCTGTGAGCGTGTACAGGCTACACCAGATCTTCGCGGATCACTTCGGGGTCGACGCCCATGCGCGCGATGCGCCGCCGGAGGTAGATCAGTTCGCGATGCGCCTGTCCCGCGCCCGGTGGTCGCTGGAAAAGGGATGGGGCCGATCGGTCGACGCCGAGATCGCCGGCATCATCGAGGACGCCCGGCGGCTGCAGGCGCGCGTGGCCGCCCTGGACGGCTATGCGCTGGCGCGTGCGCGCCGGTCCGTCCCTGAGGTGGTCGAGGCGCACCGGCGTCTCGACGCTGCGGCGGCATCCGGCGACGCCGCGGCCCTGCTGTCCGCAGCCGCCGACGCATGTCGACCCCGGCCGCAGGAGGCCTGGGTCGACTTCGCCGCCATGGCCGCCCTCGACGCCCTCGTGGAGGCGCTGGGGGCGCCGGCGGAGCAGGCCGCGCAGGCTCGAGCGGCGGAGGCCGGCGATCGGCGCAAGGACCCGGTGGCGCATGTCGTCGCGGAGCAGGCGGCGCTGGCCTTCCTGCACTTCACAGGCGAAAAGCCGGGATACTGGAACGGTTCCACCACGCCATTCGCGCGCTTCCTGCGGGACGTTTTCGACGCGCTCGGCATCAAGACCGAGCTGCGCGCGCCCGCCATCGCCGCGATACATTCAATTTCCGCTATAGACGTTTGGCGTCGAAAAAATAGTTGAGAACGTCTTTATCTTTTCATTTGTGATTATGCTTTCTGGACCTGTGCCATCAACACAGGGGTCCGTTTAAATGAATGAAACCACACTCGAAACGCTGCTGACGCAGAAGCAGGTATCCGACGCCACGCGCAAGTCGGAAGCCTACTTCGAGCGCGCTCGCTGGGCCGGCGGAGGCCCGAAGTTCATCAAGCTGGGCCGCAGCATCCGCTACCGGGAGTCGGACGTGCTGGCGTGGATCAACGCGAGCGTCCGGACCAGCACCAGCGACTCCGGCGAGGCCGCGTGAAGGATGGCCCCCAGAAAAAGCGAACGCCGGGGTGACGGCCCCGGCGCTGATAGGCTTTCGACTTCGGTGTCTGCCCCGATCATAACGCACTGGCCGGACGCTGTCACCGGGGTGGCGC
>JANOEW010000238.1:0-2742 GCA_031413475.1 Amaricoccus sp. | reverse complement strand
GAATTGGCGCAGACCATTGCCAGCGCCGCAGTGAATCAAACCGTCTCGACGGACAAAGTCCTCCGGCGTGACAGGCCGGCACTCTAACCGACTGAGCTACAACCGCGCAAGGAGAAGGCCCGCCGGGCCTGTCCGTCGCCTGCATTTAGAGATGCGCCCCGAAGCCGTCAAGCGCAATCCGGCGGCGTCAGCGGCGGGTTGGCGGCGCGTCCGGGCCGGGATTGGCGCTTGATGCGCGCGGCGGGAGGCGCCACCGTCGCCCCGGATCGGGGAGGACGGCGGCGATGTCGGACGATGCGTTCTGGGCGACGGCGCTGGCTTTGGCTGAGGCGGCCGATGAAGCGGATCCGTTGCGGGCGGCGCGAGAGCGGTTCCATATTCCGGCCGGAACGATCTATCTCGACGGCAATTCGCTCGGGCCAGCGCCGAAGGCGGCGCTGACAGACCTCGCCCGCGCCGCCGAGGGGGAATGGGCGCAGGATCTGATCGCGAGCTGGAACAAGGCGGCGTGGTTCGAGCTGCCGAGCGCCTACGGCGACCTGATCGCGCCGGTCGTCGGGGCGGACGCGGGCGAAGTGGTGGTTTGCGACACCACCTCGCTCAACATCTTCAAGGCGCTGCACGCAGCGCTGGGGCTGCGGCCCGACCGGTCGGTGATCGTGGTCGAGGGCGGGTCGTTCCCCACCGACCTCTACGTGACCGAGGGGGTGGTCGCCACCCGGCCGGGAACGCGGATGCGGCTGGAGGGGGTGGACGGGCCGGATCTGCTCGCGCTGATCGACGCGGACGTGGCTGCGGTTCTGGTCAACCAGGTGGACTATCGCTCGGGGCGGCTGCGCGACCTCGCGGCGGTGACGGCGAAGGCGCATTCGGTGGGTGCGCTGGTGATCTGGGATCTGTGCCACAGCGCCGGGGTGATGGAGGTGGGGCTGAACGCCGGCGGCGCGGACCTCGGTGTCGGGTGCAGCTACAAGTATCTGAACGGCGGGCCGGGCGCGCCGGCGTTCGTGTTCGCGGCGAAGCGGCACCACGCGGCGATCCGGCAGCCGCTGTCGGGGTGGTGGGGGCACGCGCGGCCGTTCGAGTTCGCGCAGGGCTACGCGCCCGATCCGGGCATCCGCAAGTTCCTGTGTGGCACCCAGCCGATCCTGTCGTTCCGGGCGATGCGGGCGGGAATCGCGATGTTCGCGGACTATGCGCTGGCGGACGTCCGGGCCAAGAGCGTGGCCCTGACCGAGCGGTTCATCGCGCTGACCGAAGCGACGCTCGGGGCGTTCGGGGTCGGGCTGCTGACGCCGCGAGTGGCGGCGGAGCGGGGCGGTCAGGTGGCGCTGACCCACCCCGAGGGCTATGCGGTGGTGCAGGCGCTGATCGCGCGCGGGGTGGTCGGGGATTTCCGGATGCCGGACGTGATGCGCTTCGGGTTCGCGCCGCTCTACATCGGCCACGCCGACGTGGTCCGGGCGGCGCGCACACTGCATCAGGTGCTGGCGGCGGAGGCCTGGGCGCAGCCCTGCTATCGCGAGCGCGCGGCGGTCACCTGAGCCTCGGCGCAGCGTCGGGGATCGGATCTCGCCGGCAGGTCGCTGATAGCCGAAGCATGATGACGGCAGGATGCAGGCTGCGCCGAGGCCGACGCCCCCCGGCGCCTTCGAGGGGCCTGGAACGGCCCGCCACCGTCATGGTCCGGTCTGGCCGGGGCCCATGGTAGTGATCGGCCGGCGCGTCCGTCATGATAGGGTGGGCTGCCGTATGAACCGTTCTGCACGGGCCTCCAGGGCGTCCGAACTCGGACATTCCGTAACACACTGAATATAATGGAATAAATAGTTAACGGGAAGCCGCAGATCCGGCAGAAGAAGCGGACGACGCGCGCTGCGCCGACCGGTCGGAGCAGTCATCCGGAGATCGTCTGAAACCACGCCAGCCGCGCACCCAGGCTCGGACGCGCGGGTTCGGTGCGCCGATCCGCCTACGCGAGCATGCCGATCGGGTGCTCGAGGAAGCCCTTGACCGCCGCGAGGAAGCCTGCGCCCGCGGCGCCGTCGATCACCCGGTGATCGACCGACAGCGTCACCGACATCACGGTGGCGATGGTGATCGCGCCACCCCGCACCACCGGTTTTTCGATCCCCGCCCCGACCGCGAGGATCGAGGCGTGCGGCGGATTGATCACCGCGTCGAAGTTCTCGATCCCCATCATGCCGAGGTTCGAGATCGCAAAGCTGCCGCCCTGGTATTCCTGGGGCGCGAGCTTGCGGGCCCGGGCGCGGGCTGCGAGGTCCTTCATCTCGGCGGAGATCGCCGAGAGGGTCTTCTTCTCGGCGTCGCGGATCACCGGGGTGAACAGGCCGCCCTCGATGGCGACGGCGACCGCCACGTCCGACGGCTTCAGCCGCAGCACCCGGTCGCCGGCCCAGACCGCGTTGCAATCGGGCGCCGCCTGCAGCGCCAGCGCGCAGGCCTTGATGATGAAGTCGTTGACCGAAAGCTTGACGCCGCGGCTCTCGAGCTCGGCGTTGAGCTGGCCGCGGAACGCCAGCAGCGCGTCGAGTTCGATGCCGCGGCGCAGGTAGAAATGCGGGATAGTCGACTTCGCTTCCGAGAGCCGCGCCGCGATGATGCGACGCATCCCGTCAAGCTTGACCTCCTCGAAGGCGCGGTCGGCGTAGATCTTCTTGACCGTTTCCGCGTCCGATCCCGCCGGGGCCGTGGCGGGCGCCGGGGCTGCGGCCGGGGCGG
>JANOEW010000237.1:0-1991 GCA_031413475.1 Amaricoccus sp. | reverse complement strand
TGGCGCTCGTGCTGCTCGTGATCTGCGTCGGGCTGAGCCTCGCGACCGACAGTTTCCTGACGCTGGTCAACCTCACGTCGCTGCTGAACAACAACGCGGTGAACGTGATCTGGGCGGTGGGCCTGCTCGTGGTGCTGATCGCCGGGGGGATCGACATCTCCTTCGCGGTCGCGGCCTCGGTCGTCCAGTATCTCGCCGTGTTTGTCTTCGCGACGATCGGCGGCGGAAACTGGGCGATCGGGTTTGCGGTGGCCATGTGCCTCGGAATTGGGCTCGGCTTTCTCAACGCGGCGCTGATCCATTATTTCAACATCGTCTCGATCGTGGTGACTATCGCAACGTTCAACGTGTTTTTCGGCCTGCTGATGTTCTTTTCCTCAGGCCGCTATCTCTACAATCTGCCGGAGTGGTGGACCGAGCGGATCATCATCTGGGAGCGGCAGTCGCCGGAGGGGGCCTGGGCGGAGCTGATCCTGCCGGTCGCGGTCATGGCGGCGGCGATGGCGGCGACCTGGCTCCTGATCCGGCGCACCACCACGGGGCGGCAGCTCTACGCGTTCGGCGACAATCCCGAAGGCGCACGACGGCTCGGGATAAATCCCGCGCTGATGCAGTTCATCGCCTTCGGCTGGATGGGCGCGATGGCCGGCGTCGCCGGGCTGATGCAGGTCAACATCGCGCGCGAGGTGGTGCCGAACGCGCTGATCGGCCGCGAACTCGACGTACTGGCCGCCGTGGTGCTGGGCGGCGCGCGACTAGGCGGCGGGCGGGGCTCGGTGCTCGGCTGCGTCTTCGGGGTGATGCTGGTCGCGATCACGCAGAACGGGCTGAACCTGCTCGGCATTTCGCCCTATGCCTTCAAGATGGTCGTGGGCGCGATCATTCTGATCGCGATCTCGACATCGAACCTTGGGATCCTGCCGCGGCGGGCGAGGCGACGCGGTTGATATGGCCCCGTTAGCCCGGCTCAAGGCGCAGGTCGGCGACGAGGTGCTCGGGCTCCTCGGTTTTCTTGCAGTGGTGATCCTGGTCTTCGGGATTCTGACCCCGCGCTTCCTGACCGGCGCGAACTTCGGCTCGATCGCGTTCCAGCTGCCCGAACTCGGGCTGCTGACGCTCGCGATGCTGGCGCCGATCGTCGCGGGCGGGCTGAACCTCGCGATCATCTACACCGCGAACATCTGCGGGCTGACGCTGGCCTGGGTGCTGAAGACCCAGGGCGGAGTCGACGCCGGGCTCGGGGCCTTCGCCCTCGGCGCCACCGCGGCGCTCGGGGTCGGGGCGACCGCGGGGCTGGTGATGGGCCTGGTGATCGCCTACACCGGCGCGCATCCGATCCTGGTGTCGCTGTCGATGATGATTTTCCTGCGGGGCTTGGGCGAGTTCCTGACCCGCGGCGGAGACATCTCTGGCTTTCCCGACTACCTGCAGCCGATCGGGCACGGCCTGGTGCTGGGGATCCCGGCGCCGCTGCTAATCTTCGGGCTGGCGGCGCTGGTCTGGCACGTCATGCTCGGCCGCACCCGGCACGGGTTCGCGGTCTACATGATCGGCTCGAACATCGAGGCGGTGCGCTATTCGGGGGTGAACACCCGGCGCACGCTGACGGTCATCTACACCCTGTCGGGGATGATGTGCGCCGTGGCAGGCATCCTGATGCTCGCGCGGTTCAACTCGGTGCGGGTCGGACACGGCGAGGCGCTGTTGCTGGTGACGGTGCTCGCCTGCTTTCTCGGCGGCGTCGATCCGTTCGGCGGGTTCGGACGCGTGCCCCCGGTGGTGGTGGCGCTGGTCATCCTGCAGGTGCTGTCGTCGGGGTTGAACCTTGTCGGCGCGAACCAGCATCTCTCGACGGCGGTCTGGGGGCTGTTCCTGATCGGCGTGATGATCATCCGCCACCTCGGCGGCCGGTGGCGATCCTTCGGGGCGGGAAAGGACTAGGAAGATGCAGGGCTTCGGCGTCCACACCAGCATGTGGACCATGAACTGGG
>JANOEW010000236.1:0-2088 GCA_031413475.1 Amaricoccus sp. | reverse complement strand
CGACGCGCGCGGCTTCCGCGTTCTTGAGGTAGACGATGAACATGTTGCCGCCGGCGCGTCCCGGCGTGTCGAGCTGCTCGATCAGCTGGCGCACGCGCGCGGCGCGGCCCGGGTTGTCGGAGCGTATGAGCACGCTGTTCGAGCGCGGCTCGGCGACGATCATGACGCGCTGCTGCGTGTCCGGCGCGCCAGCCGCCGCGGGGGCGTCGGCGAGCAGCCGGTTGAGCATCGGCACGAGGTCGATCGCCGAGGCGTGCCGCACCGGCACCACGACCGGCTCGCCGCCGGGTGGCTGGTCGAGCGACGCGATGACCTTCTCGAGCCGCCGCAGGTTGTCGGCGTAGTCGGTGATGACCAGTGCGTTGCCGCTCGTGAACGCGGCGATCGTGTTCGCGGGCGGAATCAGCGGGCGCAGCACGTTGACGAGCTGCGCCGCCGACTCGTAGCGCAAGGGGATCACCTGCGTGACGAGGCGATCGCCGCCGCCCGAGACCGGACCGCGGCCGACCGGTCCGGCCTGCAGCCGCGCGTCGGCGTCCTGCACCAGCCTGACGACGCCGTCGGCCTCGATCGCCGCGATGCCCTGCATCCGCAGCGCCGCCAGCAGCGTGGGGTAGACGAGCGAGCGCGGGATCGGCCGCGCGGAGACGATCGTGACCGTGCCCTTGATCTTCGGGTCGACGATGAAGTTCTTGCCGGTGATCTCGGCAACCGCCTTCACGACGGCATCGATCTCGGCGTTGGCGAAATTGAGCGTTACGCCGTCGTCCGCCGTCTGCGCGCAGGCGAGCGCAGCGGCGACGGCGAAGACCCAGCCGGCGAAGGCGGTCCGGAGCCGGCGGCGCCTGCCGGGGCGGACCGCGATCCCGGGGTCGGGGACCCACGCGCACGGTTCGGCAGGGCGGGATCGGGGCGGCTGGCCCATCGGGTCGAGCGCGGAAGACCACGCCGTTCGTTGCGAATCTCGACGATGATAGCACCCGCTCCGCGCCGTTCCCGGGGGGCGCCGGGCCCGCGGACGCGCGTGAATCCAAGGCGCGTGCCGGACGCATCCAAGCCGCAAGCACCGTGTTCCGGAGTCGTCATGCCCACCACCGCCATCGCCCCCCTCCTCCTCCTCGGCCTCGCCCGGCCGCGTCGTTGGGTCGTCCTCGCCGCCGCGATCCTGCTCGGTTTCGCCGCCGCCGGCGGGTTCGCCGGCAGGGACCGGCCCTTCGCACCCGCCGAGTTCCCGCTCGCGCTCGCCGAGATCCTGGTCGGGACGGCGCACGCCCAGGCGACCGCGCCGGCCGGAACCCCGGTCAAACCCGACGGGGCGGCAAAGCCCGAAGGCGACGACGAGGCCGCCGCGTCGAAGCGCCACGGCGCCTCCGTCGGGGTGACGATCGACGACACGACCGGCCGGGTCCGCATCGCAGGCGCGGGATCGGGGGACCGCGAGTACGACTCCTTCGAGCAATTCGTGCAGCAGGCGCCGTGGATCGCCGGCCTGGTGTTCGCCGTGACCTTCCTCGTCTTCCTGACGCCGATCCTGATCGTCGCGCTCGTCATCTGGTACAAGATGCGCAAGAACCGGATGCTCAACGAGACCCTCGTGAAACTCGCGGAGAAGGGCGTGGTCCCGCCGGCCGAGGCGCTCGGCGCGATCGCGACCGGTCGGCAGGCCGCGGCGATCCAGAGCGGCCCGTCGACCGCGCCGCTCTACGACCAGGCGCGGGAGATCCGCCGCAAGCTCGTCTGGTCGGACCTGCGCAAGGGCATCATCGCCGGCGCCGTCGGCCTGGGCTTCACGTTCTACTCGATGCTCGACGACGGGTCGCCGAATTTCCTCGGCCTGGTGCTGCTCTTCGTCGGCCTCGGCTACATCGTGCTCTGGTACCTCGAGGACCGGCAGATCGAGCGCCGCCCCTCGCCACCCGGACCGCCCGGCCCGCCCGGCCCGCCGTCCGCCTGACCCCCGAGCCCCGATCCTCGTGTCCCGGTGACCGATGCCGAGCTCATCGCCCGAGCGGTCGCGAAAGACGAGCGCCATGCCTACGCCGAACTCGTCCGCCGCCACCAGTCGGCCGTGCGCGCCTGCCTGCGGCG
>JANOEW010000235.1:0-2804 GCA_031413475.1 Amaricoccus sp. | reverse complement strand
GTTCGCCCGGCGGCTCGCCACCCGCCCGCGCTGGCGCAGCTGCGCGATGACGCCGCCGACGCGGCCCGGCGGCAGGTCGCGCGCCGCCGCGGCGCTGACGTCCTGCCAGTGCCGGCTGTCCTGCAAGCGGCCCGACGCCTGCCCGCCCCAGCCTGGCCCGCCTTGCGCCGCCTCTTCCCTCGCCACGTCCCGCCCCGCCGATGATCGCGCCCAGACTATACCGTATTTTACCGTGTCGCGGCAGTCCGCAACGGCCGGAGCGGGGCGAGGACAGACCGGGTCGCCGCGCGCGCGGGCCGATCCCGCCGCCGCAGCCGTCACGATGGAGACCAGGGCCCGGATGGCCCGAGAAAGGTTTCGTTAGCGATTCAGTGTTGTCGTAATATCAACGGCTTGACGAATATTCACGCTGAATGACCCGCTCAGACCCCGGCGAAGCGGGCCTCGAGCTCGGCGCGGCGGGTGTCGTCGAGCTTGGCGAACAGCACCTCCGGGACCGCGAAGGCCCGCCCCGCCGGCAGCGCCTCCAGCGCCTCCGCCGCCGCGCCCGGCCAGGCGGCCGCCTCCAGCCCGAGCGCCCGCAGCATCGCGTCGCTCGCGTCCGGCAGGAACGGCCGGCTGACCACCGCATGGAGCCGGATCAGGTTCAGCGCGAACCGGGTGATCGCCGCCGCCCTTCCCTCGTCGGTCTTGATCGCGCTCCAGGGCGCCGCCGCCTGCAGGTATTCGTTGCCCGCCGCCCAGATCGCCCGCAGCTCCTGCGCCGCCTTGCGCAGCTCGATCGCGTCGAGCAGCCCCTCGTAGGCCCGCAGCCGCCGCTCGATCTCCGCCGTCACCGCCGCCTCCGCCGGCCCGTAGGCCCCGCCGCCCGGCACCGCCGTCCCGAACCGCGCCGCCGCGAATTTGGTCACCCGGCTGACGAAGTTTCCCAGCACGTCGGCGAGATCCTTGTTCACCCCCGCCTGGAAGCTCTCCCAGGTGAAGTTCGCGTCCGACCCCTCGGGCACGTTCGCCATCAGCCACCAGCGCCAGTAGTCGGCGGGCAGGATCTCCAGCGCCTGGTCCATGAAGATCCCGCGCCCGGCGCTGGTCGAGAACTTGCCGCCGTCGTAGTTGAGGTAGTTGAAGCTCTTGATGTAGTCGACGAGCTTCCACGGCTCGGCCCCGTCGAAGTTGGCTCCGAGGATCGTCGCGGGAAAAGACAGCGTGTGGAACGGCACGTTGTCCTTGCCCATGAACTGGACATACCGCACGTCCGCCGCGCCTTCGTCGGTCCGCCACCACCGCCGCCAGGCGTCCTCGCCCAACCCTGCCGCGTTCGCCCATTCGGCCGTGGCGGCGATGTATTCGATCGGCGCGTCGAACCAGACATAGAAGACCTTGCCCTCCATGCCCGGCCACGGCTCGGTCCCGCGCATCACCGGGATGCCCCAGTCGAGGTCACGGGTGATGCCGCGGTCCTGCAGCCCCTCGCCGTCGTCGAGCCATTTGCGCGCGATCGAGGTGGTCAGGATCGGCCAGTCCGCCTTGGAGTCGATCCACGCCCGCAACTCCTCGCGCAGCGCCGACTGCCGCAGGTAGAGATGCTTGGTCTCGCGCACCTCGAGATCGGTCGAGCCGGAGATCGCCGAGCGCGGGTCGATCAGGTCGGTCGGGTCGAGCTGCTTGGTGCAGTTCTCGCATTGATCGCCCCGCGCACGCGTGTAGCCGCAGTTCGGGCAGGTGCCCTCGATGTAGCGGTCGGGCAGGAAGCGGCGGTCGGCGAAGGAATAGACCTGCTTCTCCAGCACCTCCGCAATCAGCCCGGCCTCGTCGAGCCGGCCGGCGAACCCTTGCGTCAGCACGTGGTTCTCAGGGCTCGACGACCGCCCGAAATGGTCGAAGCTGAGCCGGAACCCGTCCGCAAGCCCCTTCTGCACCGCCCACATCCGGGCGCAGTAGTCCGCCACCGGCTCGCCCGCCTTGGCGGCGGCAAGCTCGGCCGGGGTGCCGTGCTCGTCGGTGGCACAGATGAACAGCACTTCGTGGCCGCGGGCGCGGGCGTATCGGGCGTAGAGGTCCGCGGGCAGCTGGCTGCCCACGAGGTTGCCGAGATGTTTGATCCCGTTGATATACGGCAGCGCCGAGGTGATCAGGATGCGGGCCATGGGCTTTCCGGTGAGTCAGCCGGCATGGGATAGGCGATTTGGCGAGGGCAGGCCAGCGCCGCCGCATCGGTGACCGGATAAGGTGCCGTCCGTGCCGTGTCCGCGCTCGAAGCAATGCCCGATACAGGGTTTCGCTCGGGCTCAGGCGGTCGCGCCCTCGCGGATTTCGATTTCGAGGCTGTAAGGGTCGACCCCCGGGTGCACCGCCGTGAGATGCGCCCAGGCGTCGGCGACGGAGGCCGCCGCCGCATCGATGTGCAAGCGAACCTCGATCGCACGTGACTGGCCCGGGACGGACGCGCGGTAGATCACGGAGCAGGTCTTCTCGCGTTGGGCAGGCAGATCGACGATCGTGTTCATGGCGTTCCCCCTTTGCGGGCGCTCGCTCCGCGCCTGCCCGACCTGCCTAGGACACGCAGGGTGACACCAGCGTGACACCTCGCGGATTCGCGCCTCGCGGTTGGCGGCGCGCATAGCGAAGCGCCGGATGGACTTCGAGGCGGCCATCGTTGCGATCGGTCGACGTCGGCTTAGGGCGGTGGACGAAGGCCGATCCTTCGGCGGGATTCGCCCGCTGTCAGGCTGGGCCGCGCTGCCCTGGCCCTGACTGTCAGGCTCTGGGCGAACTCAACCGGTCGTCGCAACACCTGTAATCAT
>JANOEW010000234.1:0-8986 GCA_031413475.1 Amaricoccus sp. | reverse complement strand
GCCCTTCACCTGGACCGCCGATCCCGACAGGATCATCGCAGCCGTAAGGCGAGGGCACCAAGTGTTGGATTCCATCCACTAGAATCGTGAGGGCCGTATTCCACCATGCGGACCGTTCCATCCCAACGGCCGCTTGAGCTGAAGCCTGCTGGGCTGCGAGGTCACACCAGTCCGGATCGTAGGGCACGCGGGTTCTCGGTTCGGCGCTAATTTCGCCAGTGACCGAGCGTTCGCGCTCATTGACTGTGGGCAGTATGGCCGTGGGTTGGCCGCGCTTCTGGTGCTCGCACAATTCACGTGCATACCGTGCTTCATCCGGGGCGGATACATTTGACACCCACCAAGCGAATCCAACCGGCACCCAAAGATTAAGGACAAGCGCACCGGCAAACCCGACCATGATTCCAAGCGCAAATTGTCCGCGTGTAAAGCCTTTCCACATTGCAGCATGAACCCTGCGGTGAAGTTCCCTCGGCTCGCCTTATTCCGCAGGTGCCGCTCGTTCTCGTCAATCCCAATAACGGCAAGCTGCCACCAGATGCGCAGACGTCATGCAGCGCACCGCCATCTCTTCACGCAACTCACCCTTTGCCTTTCCAATCAATCGTGTCCATCCTCCTTAGTGCAAACCGCAACAACATCGGTGACGGCATATGATCCCGTTTGGTGAAACGGCACTCGCCGGGGCTGCAGGTAAAGCCCTCCGCCGCGCGAAAAGGTTGACATCCGCTTAATGAAAAACTTCAACCATTTGCAATACATCAATAATCCTCGCCCAGCACGCGTGCTGGGCGCGCTCACTCCGCGGCCTCGACCCCCGGCGCGCAGTCGATGAAGCCGCCCGACTGCCGGCCCCAGAACCGCGCGTAAAGCCCGTCGCGCGCCAGCAGCGCGGCGTGGCCGCCCTCTTCGGCGACCCGGCCGTCGTCGAGCACCACGATCCGGTCCATATGCGCGATGGTCGACAGCCGGTGCGCGATGGCGATCACCGTCTTGCCCTCCATCACCCCGTAGAGCGTGTCGAGGATCGCCGCCTCCACCTCCGAGTCGAGGGCGCTCGTCGCCTCGTCCAGCACCAGGATCGGCGCGTCCTTCAGGATCACCCGCGCCAGGGCGATGCGCTGCCGCTGCCCGCCCGACAGCTTCACCCCGCGCTCGCCGACCTGCGCGTCGTAGCCACGCCGGCCCTCGCGGTCTTCCAGCCCGAGGATGAACTCGTGCGCCTCGCCGCGCCGCGCCGCCGCGATCATCTCCGCCTCCGACGCTTCGGGCCGACCGTACAAAATATTGTCGCGCACCGAGCGGTGCAGCAGCGACGGGTCCTGCGTGACCATGCCGATCTGCCGCCGCAGGCTGTCCTGGGTCACTTCGCGCACGTCCTGCCCGTCGATCCGGATCGCCCCGCCCTCGGTGTCGAAGAACCGCAGCACGAGGTTGACCAGCGTCGACTTGCCCGCGCCGGACCGGCCGACCAGCCCGACCTTCTCGCCCGGCCGGATCAACAGCGACACGTCGCGCAGCCCGCCCGAGCCGCGGCCGTAGTGATGGCTGACCCGGTCGAGCGCGATCTCGCCCTGCCCGACCACCAGCTCCCGCGCCCCCTCGGCGTCGGGCAGCGCGATCGGCTGGGCAATGGTCTCCATGCCCTCCTTGATCACGCCGACGTTCTCGAACAGCGAGCTGAGCGCCCACATGATCCAGCCGGTCATCGCGTTCAGCCGCAGCACCAGCGCCGATGCCGCCGCCACCGTGCCGATCGTGGCCGCGCCCTGGCTCCACAGCACGATCGCGTAGCCGATCACCGCGACCATCAGAAAGCCGTTGATCACCGTCAGCCCCAGCTCCATCAGCGTGATGATCCGCATCTGATCGGCAAACGTGACCCGCGCGTGCTCGATCGCCTCGCCGGCGTAGGCCTCCTCGGCCTTGGTGTGCGCGAACAGTTTCACCGACTGGATGTTGGTGTAGCTGTCGACGATCCGCCCGGTGATCTGCGAGCGCGCGTCCGAGAACGCCTTCGACGCCTTGCCCACCCGCGGCACGGTCCAGGCCACCAGCCAGACATAAAGCCCGAGCCAGACCACCAGCGGAACCGCCAGTCGCAGGTCGGTGTCCGCAAGCAGCCACAGCGCCCCGGCCAGATAGATGCCCGAGTAGATTACCGCGTCGAAGGTCTGGAACGTCGCTTCGTTCACCGCCGGCGCGGTCTGCATGATCCGGTTGGCGATGCGCCCGGCGAAGTCGTTCTGGAACCAGCCGACCGACTGCCGCAGCACATGACGGTGTGAGCGCCAGCGCACCAGCGTGCCGACGTTCGGCATCAGCGACTGGTTCAGCAGCGCCGCGTTGATGGTCTGCACCAGCGGCCGCAGGATCAGGACGGCCAGCGCGACCAGCCCCAGCTCCAATCCGTAGCGGGCCCAGACCTCGCCGGCCGGGGTGTCGCTCAGCACGTCGACCAGCCGGCCGGCGTACCAGATCAGCGCGACCTCGATCACCGCGACGGCCAGGATCGAAAGCGCCGCCCAGCCCATCACCCGGCGCATTGGCCACAGATACGCCTTCAGGAACGGCCACAGCCGATCGGGCGGCGCGTCGTCCTCGGCATAGGGGGCGTAGGGGTCGACGAGCGACTCGAAATAACGAAACATGAGAACGGCCTTTCGGGAAGCCAGCTAGGTCGGGGTCGAACGCGATGCGGGCCATCCGGCCCATTCCGGACCGGCTAAACGCGCGGCACGCTCCGGATCATCTGCATTCGCTTCCTCCTCATGTTCGGCGAGATATGTAGCTCGAATCGCGGCGCGTGTCATCCGGTTTCATCTGGACAGCCGCCGATCCCCGCCGGTAAGTCGCAGACCAGCGACCGGAGTACGCGATGGGATCGTTCGACATTGGCGACACGCACAAGGCTCGCGCCGCCGCCTGGTTCGCCGAGCTGCGCGACGCGATCTGCGCCGCCTTCGAACGTCTCGAGGACGCGCAAGACTGGGGCCCCTTCGCCCACCTGCCCGCCGGCCGCTTCGCGCAGAAGGAAACGCGCCGCGCAAGCGACGGCGAGGCGGACGCCGGCGGCGGGGTAATGTCGGTGCTGCGCGAGGGACGGGTGTTCGAGAAGGTCGGCGTCAACATTTCCACCGTCTACGGCGCGCTCGGCCCCCAGGCCCAGCGCTCGCTCACCGCGCGCAAGGACATCCCCGGCCTCGCCGAAGACCCGCGCTTCTGGGCCGCCGGCATCAGCCTGGTCGCCCACATGCGCTCGCCGCTAACCCCCGCCGTGCACATGAACACCCGCATGTTCTGGACCCCAGGCGGCTGGTGGTTCGGCGGCGGCTCCGACCTCAACCCGATGACCGAAGACCCCGCCGACACCGCCTTCTTCCACGCCGAACTCGCGCGCGCCTGCGACGCCCACGACCCGAGCTACTACCCCCGCTTCAAGGCCTGGGCGGACGAGTATTTCATGATCAAGCATTGGAACGAGCCGCGCGGGGTCGGCGGCATCTTCTACGACGACCACACCACCGGCGACTGGGAGGCCGACTTCGCCTTCACCAAAGACGTCGGCCGCGCCTTCCTCGCCGCCTTCGTCCCCCTCGTCGAGCGCCACATGCGCCGCCCCTGGACCGAGGCCCAGCGCGAGATCCAGCTGATCAAGCGCGGCCGCTACGCCGAGTTCAACCTCGTCTACGACCGCGGCACCCAGTTCGGCCTGCAGACAGGGCACAACCCCGAAGCGGTGCTGATGTCGCTGCCCCCGATCGCGAAATGGCCATGACGCGCGCATTAACCCTGCCGCGCGCCGAGCCTTGATCGGCCGCCCCGCGCCTCGCACTCTCCGCCATGGTCGGCGTATCGCGAGGTCTCGATGACCGTGTTCCCTGATCCCGATCCCGCCACCAGCGCCAGCGCCGCCGACCTCCTGCGTCTGGCCGATTCCTATCACGCCGCCGCGCTCGCGCTGCTCGGTTCGGCTGGCGCGCCGGACGCCGCCGCGCGCGCGCCCGCACGCTTCTGCGCGGTGCATGCGATCGAGCTCTACCTCGACGCGTTCCTGCGCGGTCTGGGCGAATCTCCCGGCCGGCTGCGCGCCCATGGCCACGACCTGCGTCTGCGCGCCGCGCTCGCGATCGACTGCGGGCTGGCGCTGCGGCGCAAGACGGCGCTCCACCTCATCCGCCTCACCCGCGACCGCGAGCACCTCGCGCTCCGCTACGGTCCTTCACGCGCGGTCCAAGTCTGCGAAATCAACCGCCTCGCCGCCAGCCTCGAGGAGATCGCCCGAAAGGTGCGCGCCGCCGCGACCGCCGGCGCTTCCGGATCGACCCGAGGGGCGGTGGCCTGAACCGTCGCCAGACCCTGCCCTGCCGCTTACTGTCTGGACGCGGACTCGTCGCGTTTGACCTCTTGAAGACCACCCTTTCACACCCATCTCTGGAATTGCGGACCGGGCCCCTCTGACGGCAGTCATCTGTCGTGATGTCGGACCGCATCGGGTCGCCTCGATGCGTGTGCCGGGCTCAAGTGCTTGCGCCTCTCTGCGACGCTCGACCGAACGTAACGAGGGTAACGCAATGGATTTCATCAGCATCATCTTCCTCGGCCAGCCGATCTGGATGTGGCTCGGCTTTCTGGGCATCGTCGCTGCGCTGCTCACGCTCGACCTCGGCGTCCTTAACAAGGGCGACCAGGTCATCGGCGTACGCGAAAGCCTATGGCTTTCGGCGTTCTACATCACGCTCGGCGTCGCGTTCGGCGGCTTCGTCTGGTGGCGGATGGGCGAGCAATCCGGGCTCGAATACCTGACCGGGTTCGTGATCGAAAAAAGCCTCGCGATGGACAACATCTTCGTCATCGCGATGATCTTCGGCTATTTCGCGATCCCGAGGGAGTATCAGCACCGGGTGCTGTTCTGGGGCATCCTCGGTGTCATTGTGCTCCGTGCGATCATGATCGGCCTCGGCGCGACGCTGGTCGCGGAGTTCGCGTGGGTCCTCTACGTCTTCGCCGTCTTTCTGATTCTTACCGGCGTGAAGATGCTCTTCGTCGGCGAGGGCAAGACCGATATGGGAAACAACCCGATTCTGCGGTTCGCCAAGCGCCGCCTGCGGGTGACCGAGGAGTTGCACGGCAGCGCCTTCACCGTCCGCCGGCTCGACCCGGCGACCGGCAAGATCGCGCTCTACCTGACCCCGCTCGCACTCGCGCTCGCGATGATCGAGATCGCCGACGTGATCTTTGCGGTCGACTCGGTGCCGGCGATCTTCGCGATCACCACCGACCCGTTCATCGTCTACACCTCGAACATCTTCGCGATCCTCGGCCTGCGTGCCCTCTATTTCGCCCTCGCCGCGGTGCTGCACCGCTTCGCCTACCTCAAGCAGGCGCTCGCCGTGCTGCTGATCTTCATCGGCTCGAAGATCTTCGTGGCCGACCTGCTCGGCTGGGAGAAGTTCCCCGCGATCTGGTCGCTGGGCGTCACCTTCGGTATCCTCGCGGTTGGCGTGTTCTATTCGCTCTGGCGCACCCGAAGCGACGAGCCGTCGAAAGCGGTCGAGTCTGGAGCCGCGTGACGTCCGGACGCGTCGGCCGGTCCGCCGGCGCGTCCGACCAGGCTTCGTCCCGAGGTCAGTAAAAGAATTCCTCGCGGACGATCTTGCCGGCGCCGTCGACGGTGTAGATGGCGACTTCCCGCAACTGGCTGCGTTCGCCGGTGCTCTTGTTGGTGGTCTCCACCGCAAAGGTCACCGCGAACCGGTCGGACCCGTGCATGAACGGCCCTTCGATTGCGCCGCCGTGCGCCTCAAAGTTCGCGTTCCACCAGGCGTGCTTGCCCTTGATGGCTTCGATGCCATGCATCTCGGCGCTGTCCGCGCCCGGCATTGGCATCGCCTCGACCGACACCGCCGAGGCATGGTAAAGTTCGTCTAGTCCCTTCAGCTCCGTCCCTGCCCGGCAATGCGCCATGAGTTTTTCCGCCGTTGCCTTCACCGTTTCCGCAGACATGACGTTCTCCTTCATGTTCTTCCAATGTTCTGAGTGTACGCCGCTGCGGCGATTCGGGCAATCGATCGACGCGCACAGCAAGCCGAATCCAAATACTGTTTTATTTCAATGATATAATCATGATTGCACCGTGCAATCCAGCGCCACCGGCGCGTCCGACGACGCATCCTGGAATTGCCGCGCACCCAGCGACAGCGTCCGCTCGTGCCGTGGAGGCGCGCAGAGCGGCCGTGCGGACAAGCGCATCGACAGGGCCGGTCGTCGGGACTACGCTGTTTCCGTCAGGGGGCTGCGCATGAGTCTGGTTCGGCTGGTCTACGCCTCGCGGCCTTTCGGCTTCGACGCCCCCATGCTCTACGGCATCCTGACCGTGGCGCGGCGCAACAACGCGCGCGACGGGATCACCGGCGCCCTGATCTGCCGGGGCGATCTTTATCTCCAGCTGCTCGAAGGCCCCGATGCGGCCGTCGCCGCGACCTACCGGCGGATCGAGGCGGACGACCGGCACCTAGAGGTAACTCGTCTGCTGTCCGGCCCGGCCGAGGCGCGGCTGTTCCCGAACTGGGCGATGCGCGACGATCCTGCGCGGTCCTGGATGTGGACACAGGATCAGGTTGCGCAGGGCGCGGTCGAGCGCGCCGGTCCCGACGAGATTCGCGGCGTGTTCGAGCGGCTGTGCTCCGAGGCCCCGGAGCCCGCCGTTCCAGACTGACCCCGTTCAGCGAAGCCACAGCCGGGCATAGGGCGGCAGCAGGATCCGGCCTTCGTCCAGTGCCACCGGGGCGTCGGACAACGCGTCGTGGATCGCCCGCGCTCCCTGCGCCAGCGCCCACTCGTGACGCAGCGTAGCCCAGAACTCGGTGAAATTAAAGACGCAGACCAGCGCCCCGGTCGGCGCCTCGCGCACGAAGGCGAACAGCCCCGCCTGCCCCACGTCGGCGATCCGCGTCGGCCAGACGGCGTGCAGATCCGGCGTCGCCGCCCGCCGCGCGAGGATCCGCCGCACCCCCGCCAGCACCCGCCCCTCCGGGCCCGCGCCCGCCTCGGCTCGCGCCGCCCGGTCCCAGTCCATCGCCGGCCGGTGCAGCCAGCGGCTGTCGTGAGCGTGGTCGGGGTTCGCCGCATAACCGTAGTCGTTCAGCAGCGCGATCTCGTCGCCCATGTAGATCAGCGGGATACCCCCGAAGCTCGCGATCAGCGCGTGCCCCATCAGTATGCGGTCGACCGCCCGGTCGATCGCGGCCGCGTCCCCGTCCTCCAGCGCCCGCTCCAGCCCCGCCATGGACGCGAAGCTTCCCGAGTTGCGCTTGTCTCCGGTCAACGCGTTGACCTGGAAGAGCCGGCCCCGAGCGAACGACCCCGGAAGGACGCCTTCGTAGAAGTCCGCCAGATAGGCCCGGTGCAGCGCCCCGTTCAGCCCCACTGCCCGCGCGTCCTCGTCGGTCACCGCCCAGCCGATGTCGTCGTGGCAGCGGATGTAGGTGGCGTAGGTCGCGTTCGGCAGCACCCGCGGGAAATGTGCACCGAGCACATAGGTCATCAGCCGGGTCTCGCACGTGGCCAGCGCCCCCCAGAACTGCACCATCAGCGAGTTGTGGTATGCGAGGTTGCCCTCCTTGCCCGCATGCTCGCCGGCGCCGAGATAGGGCACCATCTCGGCTGGTGCCACGATCGCCTCGGCGAGATGGATCACGCTCGGCGCCGCGATCCGGCTCGCCGCGCGCAGCGCCTGCAGGATCATGTGCACCTCCGGCTCCGACTTGCAGCGCGTGCCCATCCGCTTCCACATGAACGCCACCGCGTCGAGCCGCAGCACGTCCACGCCCTTGTTTGCGAGGAACAGCATCACCTCGACCATCTCGAGAAACACCCAGGGGTTCGCCCAGTTCAGGTCCCACTGGTGCTCGTTGAACGTGGTCCAGACCCATTTCCCGAACGTGGAATACCAGGTGAAGCTGCCCGGTGCGTTGTCTGGGAAAACCTCGATCAGCGTCGCCTCGTAGGCCTTGGGCAGCGTGTCGTCGTCGAACATCAGGTAGTAGTCGTGGTACTTCGCCACCCCCTTCGCCGCCTGCTTCGCCCAGGCGTGCTCCTTCGCCGTGTGATTCAGCACGAAGTCGACGCAGAGGCTGATCCCGCGCGCGCGCAGCGCCGTCGCAACCGTCAAAGATTGAATTGGAACTGAAACAATTATGCATGATCTCGCATAACGGAAGCGTGCACACGCGGCATCGAGCCGCATGGTATCTTAAAATTCATTCTTCAACTCCAACTCCATGCGGCTCGGTGTCGGCGAAGCCACACACCACAAAAATATCGTAGCCGGGGAATCTGATTTCGTGTGTGGCGTAGCGAACATGTGCACGCATGTTATACGAGGGTGTGGCCTCATCATTACCAAGAAACATTTAAACCTAATCCAATATTTTTGCCAATCACCACTGGCAAAACATATAGAGACTTTATTTCGCTATAATTGGCTCTAACCTTCTTGTTATATAAAGACACCGCATTTTTTATGTTTTCAGTACCAGCAAAATAATTATACCCACCAACAATAAGCCCAATTACTCCGACTCCAGCGGCTACCAGCGCCTCTGGCTTTGGTACTTTTTTGTGTTTCTCATTCCCATCAAGATCAGTATAGGTGTCTTTACTTGTCTTATTCGGGCCAATAGCCGTTACAAATAGTACACTCCCAAATACAGTAGCATAACCAAATACTGACATGGTACGATGGTCGTGGAATTTTTTTAGCTCGACTAAAGCTTCCGGACAATTTTTTAGATAGGGTAAAAGGCCATCGCCGAAATATCCAGCTGACTCTTCTTTTTCATACTCACCGACTCGAAAAAAGTAAGAGACGCTGGATGTAGTTCCAGTTGGATATGCTACATAGCTTGTTTCCTTAAGATATATATAGTGAGCCTTCACACTATCTGATTCTAAATTGATAAGAGATTGAACTCTTTGATTAGAT
>JANOEW010000233.1:0-9302 GCA_031413475.1 Amaricoccus sp. | reverse complement strand
CCGCGCGAGCGGTTGGCGGTCCGCCGTGCCCGCTGGCTCGGTCCGTGGCGATGATGCACGTGGTCAACAACGTCACCGTCCCGGTCTCGATCTGGGGCTCGCAGTCGGTGGTGATGTGGCCCGGCGTGCAGGGCGCGATGGTGCAGTGGTGGTACGGCCACAACGCGGTCGGCTTCTTCCTGACCGCGGGCTTCCTCGGCATGATGTACTATTTCGTGCCGAAGCAGGCCGAACGGCCGGTCTACTCCTACAAGCTCTCGATCATCCACTTCTGGTCGCTGATCTTCCTCTACATCTGGGCCGGCCCGCACCACCTGCATTACACCGCCCTGCCCGACTGGGCGCAGATCCTCGGCATGGTGTTCTCGATCGTGCTGTGGATGCCGTCCTGGGGCGGCATGATCAACGGGCTGATGACGTTGCAGGGCGCTTGGGACAAGCTCCGCACCGACCCGGTCCTCCGGATGCTGGTAATTTCGATCGGCTTCTACGGGATGTCCACGTTCGAGGGGCCGATGATGTCGATCCGCTCGGTCAACTCGCTCAGCCACTACACCGACTGGACCATCGGCCACGTGCATTCCGGCGCGCTCGGCTGGAACGGCATGATTACCTTCGGCGCGCTCTATTTCCTGGTGCCGCGGCTATGGAATCGCCCGGGCCTCTACTCGCTCGGGCTGGTTTCCTGGCACTTCTGGCTCGCGACGATCGGCATCGTGCTCTACGCCTCGTCGATGTGGGTGAGCGGCATCACCCAGGGCCTGATGTGGCGCGAAGTCGACGAACTCGGCTTCCTGGTCAACTCCTTCGCCGACAGCGTAGCGGCGATGCATCCGATGTACGTCATTCGCGCCCTCGGCGGCGTGCTCTACCTCACCGGTGGGGTGATCATGGCCTACAACCTCTGGAAGACCGTGTCGGGTGCGGGCGCGGCGGCCCCCGCCCGCGCCGTGGCGGCCGAGTAAGGGAGGCCGGACGATGAGCATCCTTTCCAAACACAGCGCCATCGAGAAGAACGCCTTCCTCCTGCTGCTGTTCAGCTTCCTCGTGGTCACGATCGGCGGCCTCGTGCAGATCACGCCGCTGTTCTACCTCGACAACACCATCGAGGAGGTCGAGGGCGTGCGTCCCTACAGCCCGCTCGAGCTCGTCGGGCGCAACATCTACGTGCGCGAGGGCTGCTACACCTGCCACTCCCAGATGATCCGCACCATGCGCGACGAGCAGGAGCGGTACGGCCACTATTCGCTCGCGGCCGAGTCTATGTACGACCACCCGTTCCAGTGGGGCTCCAAGCGCACCGGCCCGGACCTCGCCCGCGTCGGCGGCCGCTACTCCGACGCCTGGCACGTGGCGCATTTCCAGAACCCGCGCGACTTGGTGCCCGAATCGATCATGCCGGCCTATTCGTGGTTCGCCGAGCGGCAGATCGGGCCGGACCTGATCGCCTCGGTTATGCGCGCCAACCGCGCGGCCGGCGTTCCCTACAGCGACGAGATGCTCGAGGCCGCCCGCGCCGACTTCCGCGCCCAGGCCGACCCCGACGCCGGCGACGTCGACGCGCTGCTCGCCCGCTACCCGGGCGCGGTCGCGCGCAACTTCGACGGCCGCCCCGGCGTGACCGAGCTGGACGCGGTGATCGCCTATCTGCAGATGCTGGGTACGCTGGTCGACTTCTCGACCTACACGCCCGTCCCGAGCCGGTAGGCGCGGCATGGACACCTACGGCGCCCTGCGTGCGCTCGCCGACAGCTGGGCGCTGCTCGCGATGTTCCTGTTCTTCGTCGGTCTCGTGTTCTGGGTTTTCCGCCCCGGGGCTTCGAAGAAGCAGGACGACGCCGCCCGCATGATCTTCCGCAACGAAGACAAGCCCAAGGACGACCGCAATGGCCACTAAGCGCGAGGTCGACGAGGCCACCCAGACCGAAACCACCGGTCACGAATGGGACGGCATCAAGGAGCTTGACACCCCGATGCCGCGGTGGTGGCTGTGGACACTCTACGCAACGATCGTCTGGGGCGTGATCTACGTCATCCTGTTCCCGGCCTGGCCGATGGTCTCCGGGGCGACGCCGGGCCTGCTCGGCTATTCCAGCCGCGCCACCGTCGCCGCCGAGGTCGCCGCGGCGCGCGAGGCGAACGCCGCGCTCGACGCCCGCATCAACGAAATTGAGCTCGCCGCCGTCTTCGACGACCCCGAACTGCTGCGCTTCTCGATCTCCGGCGGCGGCGCGGCGTTCCGCAACCACTGCGGCCAGTGCCACGGCGCCGGCGGTCAGGGCGCGCTCGGCGGGTACCCGAACCTGCTGGACGACGACTGGCTGTGGGGCGGCGCGATCGAGGACATCCATCAGACCATCCTGCACGGCATCCGCTACGAGCCGGACCCCGACACCCGCTTCAGCCAGATGCCCGCCTTCGGCGAAATCCTGGAAGCCGAGGAGATCGACGGCCTGGTCCAATACGTGCTATCGCTCTCGGGCTCAGACCACGACGCGGACATCGCGGCCGCCCACGCCGAGAGCTTCCTGAACAACTGTTCGTCCTGCCACGGCGAGGCGGGCGAAGGCATGGTCGAGCAGGGTGCGCCCAGCCTTGCCGACGGCATCTGGCTCTACGGCGGCGACCCCGACAGGATCCGCGAGACGATCACCTATTCCCGCTACGGGATCATGCCGTCGTTCTCGCTGAACAATCGCCTGCGCCCCGAAGAGATTCGCAAGGTCGCGGTCTACGTGCACAGCCTTGGCGGCGGCCTGTAGCCGCCGCCGCGAGGCGGGGTCAGTCCCGCCCGAAGCGCGCGAGGCGATAGGCGTCATCGCGGTTGACGCCGATGTCGCGCAGAATGTGCTCGTCCATCTCGGCAAGCGCGGCGCCGGCGACCTGGGCATCGCGCTGCTGCGCCAGCCGCCGTCGCCAGGCGGCGAGCGCGAGCGTGATCTCGCCGAAGGCCGGCTCATCGCGCTGTTCGAAGAGCCGCCGGGGGACCTCGGCTACTACATCGCGACCCGCCCGGGTGTGCTGCGCCCGCCGCTGAGGGCGTTCGTCGCCTGGCTGCGTCGCCACGACCCGCGACAGGTCGCCGCCGCCTGATCCGGACAATGCCGTCGCCTCCGCCGCAGCGTGGGTGTAGGCTCGCTCCTAACTAGGAGACTTTATCCCGTGACCCAGTCCACCGCTGACCCGCCGCCGCTGTACGCCGCCCGCGAGCCGATCTTCCCGCGCCGCGTCTCTGGCAAATTCCGCACGCTCAAGTGGTGGATCATGGGCGTAACGCTCGGCATCTACTACATCACCCCCTGGCTGCGCTGGGACCGCGGCCCGAACCTGCCCGACCAGGCCGTGCTGATCGACCTCGCCAACCGGCGCTTCTACTTCTTTTTCATCGAGATCTGGCCGCATGAGTTCTACTTCGTCGCCGGCCTCTTGATCATGGCCGGGCTCGGCCTCTTCCTGTTCACCGCCGCCCTCGGCCGGGTCTGGTGCGGCTACACCTGCCCCCAGACCGTCTGGACCGACCTCTTCATCCTGGTCGAGCGCTGGATCGAGGGCGACCGCAACGCCCGCGTCCGCCTGTGGAACCAGCCGTGGAACGCCGAGAAACTCCGCAAACGCGCGGTCAAGTTCGCGGTCTGGCTGCTGATCGCCGTGGCCACCGGCGGCGCCTGGATCTTCTACTTCGCCGACGCTCCCACCCTGCTGCGTCAGTTCGTATCCTTCCAGGCCCCGCCGACCGCCTACGCCACCGTCGGCATCCTCACCGCCACCACCTTCGTCTTCGGCGGCTTCATGCGCGAGCAGATCTGCATCTACGCCTGCCCATGGCCGCGCATCCAGGCGGCGATGATGGACGAGGAGACCATCACCGTCGCCTACCGCGACTGGCGCGGCGAGCCGCGCGGCAAGCACCAGAAGCATTCGGACGTCGCCCACGGCGACTGCATCGACTGCAACGCCTGCGTCAACGTCTGCCCGACCGGCGTCGACATCCGCGAGGGCCAGCAGCTCGCCTGCATCACCTGCGCGCTGTGCATCGACGCCTGCGACGACGTGATGGCGAAGATCGGCAAGCCGCGCGGCCTGATCGACTACATCACGCTCTCGGACGGCGAGCGCGAGCGCGACGGCGGCACGACTGTCCCGGTCTGGCGGCGCATCCTGCGCCCCCGCATCATCCTCTATTTCGTGCTGTGGGCCGGCATCGGGCTTGGCCTCGTCTACGCGCTGGTCGCGCGGACCGACCTCGCGTTCTCGATCGAACCGGTCCGCAACCCGACCTACGTCGTGCTGACGGACGGCTCGATCCGCAACGCCTATGAGCTGCGCCTGCGCAACATGACCGGCTACGACAGCCGATTCCGGATCTCGGCTGACTCCGAGGCGCCCGTGGCGATCGAGCTCCAGGGCCTCCCGGGCCTCGAGGTCACCGTGCCCGCGGACGCGACCTTCCGCCAGCGGATGTATCTGACCGCGGCCCCCGGCTCCGAAGCCGCCCGCGCGGAGCTCATGCCCGTCACGTTGACCGTCGAGAACGCCGACACCGGCCGCGTCACCTCCAACGATACGCATTTCCACGGTGCCGAGAGCGACGAAGCGGAGGACGACGAAGCGGAGGACGACGATTGAACGACGCCGGCCACCTGAGCGGCCGCAGGGTGCTCGCCATCGCGCTCGGCGCCTTCGGGGTGATCCTCGCGGCCAACCTCGTGCTCGCCTTCTTCGCGGTCAGCACCTTCTCCGGCCTCGTCGTCGACAACAGCTACGTCGCGAGCCAGTCCTTCGACCGCGACCGCCGCGCCCAGCAGGCGCTCGGCTGGACCCTCGCGCTCGCACATTCGGACGACGCGCTGCGCCTCGACTTTACCGGGGCCGGCGGCGACACGGTGCGCCCGGCGACCCTCGCCGCCGTCGTCGGCCGCCCCTCCCACAACCGCGACGATCTGACCCTCGACTTGCAGCGCACGCCGACCGGCTACGCCGCGCCGGCCCCGCTCGCGCCCGGCTCCTGGGTGGTGATGATCGACGCTGTGGCCGCGGACGGAACCGCCTATCGCCGCCGCGAGCCGCTCCAGGTGCGGCCGTCGCCGTGACCGACGCCGCCTGCCCCGCCTGCGTCGCCGCGCCGCCGGCCCCGCGATCTGCCGCATCTCTCGCCGCCACGCCCGCCGTCGCCCTGCGCCGCTTCGACCTGGCGCTCCCCACGATCCACTGCGCCGGCTGCATCGACGGCGTCGAGCGTGCGCTCGCGGCCGAGCCCGGCGTCGCCGCCGCCCGCGTCAACCTCAGCCTGAAGCGCGTCGCTGTCACCGCCGAAGACCTGCCCGGCGCCGAGGCGCGCCTGATCGCCGCCCTCGACCGCCGCGGCTACGACGCGCGCCCGCTCGACGCCGCCGTGCTCGACTCGACGCGCAGCGACGCCGAGGGCCGCGACCTGCTCGCCCGCATCGGCGTCGCCGGCTTTGCCTCGATGAACGTCATGCTCCTCTCGGTCGCGGTCTGGGCGGGCGCTTCGGACACCACCCGCGACCTGCTGCACTGGGTCTCCGCCGCGATCGCCCTGCCCGCGGTCGCCTTTGCCGCCTGGCCATTCTTTCGCAACGCCGCGCGCAGCCTGGGCGCCGGTCGCATGGACATGGACGTGCCGATCTCGACCGCGATCCTGATGGCCGCCGCGGTCTCGCTGTCCGAGACCGTGCAAGCGGGCGCGCAGGCCTTCTTCGAGGCGGCGCTGATGCTGACCTTCTTCCTGCTGGTCGGCCGCTACCTCGCGCACCGCACCCGCGCCGCCGCGCGCTCGGCCGCCGCCGAGCTCGCCGCGCTCGAGGTGCGCGTGGCCGAGCGCCTGCGCCCCGACGGAACCCGCGAGACCGTGCCCGTCGATGCGCTGCGCCCCGGCGACGTCGTGGCGGTTCCGGCGGGGGGCCGCATCCCGGTCGACGGAACCGTCGTCGCCGGCCGCTCCGAGATCGACCCCTCGCTCCTGACCGGCGAGACCATGCCCGAGGCCGTCGCCCCCGGCTCGGCGGTCCGCGCCGGCACCGCCAACCTCGCCGGCCCGCTCGAGGTCCGCGCCGAGGCGCTCGGCGAGGACACGCTGCTGACCCGGATCACCCGCCTCGTCGAGGCGGCCGAGCGCAGCCGCACCCGCTACGCTTCCCTCGCCGAACGCGCCGCGCGGCTCTATGGCCCGATGGTCTACGCCCTCGCCCTCACCGCTTTCGTGGTCTGGGGCCTCGGGACCCGGGACTGGCGCCTCGCCGCCAGCATCGCCGCCGCGGTCCTGATCATCACCTGCCCCTGCGGCCTCGGCCTCGCGGTCCCCGCCGTGCTGACCGCGGCCTCGGGGCGGCTCTACCGCATGGGTGTGCTGCTCAAGGACGGGACCGCCCTGGAAAAACTCGCCGAGATCGACACCGTCGTGTTCGACAAGACCGGCACGCTCACCACCGGACGACCGGTCCTGGTCAACGCCGCCGCGATCTCCCGCGGCGATCTCCCGCGGCGATCTCGCCCGCGCCGCAGCACTCGCCGAAGGCAGCTCCCATCCGCTGTCCCGCGCCATCGCCGCGGCCGCCGCCGCCGCGGGCATCCGTCCGGCGCGCGTCACGGACGCAGCCGAGCACCCCGGGCTCGGCGCTGCCGGCACGATCGGCGGCCGGCCCGTCCGCCTCGGTCGCGCCGAATGGGTCGGCGGCGCCGGCGCGCTCGACCGCACCGCCGCCTGGCTCCGGATCGGCGAAGCACCACCGGTAGCCTTCGTCTTCGCCGACGAGCCCCGCCCCGACGCAGCTGCGACCGTCGCCGCGTTCCGCGACGCCGGACTCGCGGTCACGCTCCTCTCCGGCGACGCCGAGGGGCCGGTCGCGGCGCTCGCCGACCGGCTCGGCATTGCGACCCGAATCGCGGCGGCCACGCCACAGGACAAGGTCGCCCATCTCGACCGCCTGCGCGCCGAAGGCCGGCGGGTGCTGATGGTCGGCGACGGCCTGAACGACGCCGCCGCGCTCGCCGCCGCCTACGTCTCGATCGCGCCCGCGACCGCGGTCGACGCCAGCCGCAGCGCCGCCGACCTGATCGTGCTCGGCCCGAGCCTCGCCCCGGTCGCCGAGGCCTGGCGGCTCGCCCGCGCCGCCCGCCGGCGGATCGTGCAGAACATCGCCTTCGCCTTCGCCTACAACGTGATCACCGTGCCGATCGCCTTCGCCGGCCTTGTCACCCCGCTGTTCGCCGCGCTCGCCATGTCCGGCAGCTCGCTGGCGGTCTGCGCCAACGCCCTACGCCTCGGGCGACGCCCATGAACGTGCTCGTCGTCCTGATCCCGGTTTCGCTGATCCTCGGCGGCGTCGGCCTCGCCGCGTTCCTGTGGATGCTGCGCGCGAACCAGTACGAAGACCCCGAGGGCCACGCCGCCCGCGTCTTGTCCGACCGCTACGACGACCATCCGAACGACGATCCCGACCCGACCGGCCGCGCCCCGCGCCGCAAGGGGCGGTAACGATTTTGTTTAGTATTATCAGATACTTATCGTCTATTCAATTTCGGTCGCCGGCCTGAGGCTCGCGGGACCGCCGCCGTCTGCGTCGCCGGGCGGCGACGACCGGCGGCGCGGCGCAGGCAGCGCTCCGCTCCCCGCGGCGACCGACGCGGCCGGTTTTTCCCCCGCGCGCCGCCAGTCACGCCAGAGGCTGCCCGTATCGCCTTGACCAACGGGATCGGGCTGCTCATGGTGCGGCTGTTTTCGCGCCCGCCCCACGCGGAAGCGCCGCAATTCGAAAGGTTCGCCCGAGTGAACATCCCCGACCTCCGCCAGCGTCACCCCGACCATTGGCGGCGAGCCGCCGCGCTGCGGGTCCTGGCGATGGACGCGGTCGAAACGGCCAAGTCCGGCCACCCCGGCATGCCGATGGGCATGGCCGACGTCGCCACGGTCCTGTTCTCGCAGCACCTGAAGTTCGACGCCAGCGCGCCCGGCTGGCCCGACCGCGACCGGTTCGTGCTCTCGGCCGGCCACGGCTCGATGCTGCTCTACGGCCTGCTGCATCTCACCGGCTACGCCGACATGCCGCTCGACGAACTGCGCCGGTTCCGCCAGCTCGGCGCCCGCACCGCCGGCCACCCGGAATACGGCCACGCCGCCGGGATCGAGACCACCACCGGGCCGCTCGGCCAGGGCCTCGGGGCCGCGGTCGGCATGGCGATCGCCGAAGAAAGCCTCGCCGCCCGGTTCGGCCGCAAGATCGTCGATCACCGCACCTGGGTGATCGTCGGCGACGGTTGCCTGATGGAGGGGATCAGCCACGAGGCGATCGGGCTCGCGGGGATGCAGAAGCTCGACCGCCTGATCGTGCTCTGGGATGACAACGGCATCTCGATCGACGGCAAGGTCAGCCTGTCGGACGCCACCGACCAGATCGCCCGCTTCGCGGCCGCCGGCTGGTCGACCCACGCCTGCGACGGGCACGACCCGGAGGACATCGACCGCGCGCTGTCCGAGGCGAGCGCGAGCCCGCTGCCCGCCCTGGTCGCCTGCAAGACCCACATCGGCTTCGGCGCGCCGACCAAGCAGGACACCAAGGCCGCGCACGGTTCGCCGCTCGGCGCCGAAGAAATCCTGAAGGTCCGCGCCGCCTATGGCTGGACCTACCCCGCCTTCGATGTCCCCGCGGACGTCGCCGACGCCTGGGCAGCCGCCGGCGCGCGCGGCCGCGCCGCGCGCGACGCGTGGGAAGACCGCCTCGCCGCGATGCCCCAAACCCGCCGCGCCGAGTTCGAGCGGGTGACCGCCGGCGCCTCGCCGCGCAAGCTGGCCGCGGCCCTGATGGCGTTCCGCAAGGCCCAGTCCGCCGCCGCGCCGAACGTCGCGACCCGCAAGGCCTCGGAGATGGCGCTCGAGGTGATCAACGCCGCCACCCCCGAGACCTTGGGCGGCTCGGCCGATCTCACCGGCTCGAACAACACGCTGACCAAGGACCTCGGCGTCTTCGCCCCCGCGAACCGCGCCGGCCGCTACCTCCACTATGGCATCCGCGAACACGGCATGGCGGCCGCCATGAACGGCCTCGCGCTGCACGGCGGCGTCATTCCCTACGGCGGCACCTTCCTCGTCTTCGCCGACTACGCCCGCGGCGCCATGCGGCTGACCTCGCTGATGGGCCTGCGGGTGATCTACGTGCTCACCCACGACTCGATCGGCCTCGGCGAGGACGGGCCGACGCATCAGCCGATCGAGCATCTGGCGGCGCTGCGAGCGATTCCCGGGTTGAACGTGGTTCGCCCGTGCGACGCGCGCGAGACGGTTGTGG
>JANOEW010000232.1:0-5927 GCA_031413475.1 Amaricoccus sp. | reverse complement strand
TTGATTGGCAGGACTCTGGTAGAAGCAGATTTCCGCCACCAACCAGTCGCAGCCCTTCCGCAGCCGCTTCGTGGTGGCGTTCGCCAGCACGTCGTCCGTCTCGGCGGCGAAGCCGACCACCAGCCGCGGCCTACCTTCCGTCCGCCGCGCTACGGTCTTCAGGATGTCGGGGTTCTCGCAGAGCTCAAGTGCCGGCGGCGCGCCCGAGCCGTCCTTTTTCAGCTTCGAGCCTGTCGCCGCGACCACCCGCCAGTCGGCGACCGCCGCCGCGAACACCGCCGCGTCCGCCGGCAGCGCCGCCTCGACCGCCGCCAGCATCTCGCGCGCGGTCTCGACCTCGAGGATGTCGCATCCCTGGGGGCGCGGCGCCGTCGCGGGACCGGTGACGAAGCTGACTCGCGCCCCGCGCCGGGCCAGCGCCGCCGCGATCGCGCCGCCCTGCCGGCCCGACGAGCGGTTGGCGATGTAGCGCACCGGGTCGATCGGCTCGTGCGTCGGCCCGGAGGTGACCAGGACGTGGCGCCCGCGCAGCGGCCCGTCGCCGGCCAGCGCCGCGGCGATCGCCGCGAGGATCTCCGGCGGCTCGGACATGCGCCCCGGCCCGAATTCGCCGCAGGCCATCTCGCCCTCGCCGGGACCGACGATCAGCGCCCCGTCGGCGCGCAGCGTCGCGAGGTTGCGCCGCACCGCCGGATGCGCCCACATCCGCACGTTCATCGACGGCGCGTAAAGAACCCGCTTGTCGGTCGCGAGCAGCAGCGTGCTGGCCAGGTCGTCCGCGTGCCCGTGCGCCACCTTGGCCATCAGGTCCGCGGTCGCCGGCGCCACGACCACCAGGTCGGCGGCGCGCGACAGCTGGATATGCCCCATCTCGGCCTCGTCGGTCAGGTCGAACAGGTCGCGATACACCCGCTCGCCCGCCAGCGCCGAGGCCGACAGCGGCGTGACGAACTGGGCGGCCGCGGCGGTTAGCACCGGCGTTGTCCGTCCACCCGCCTTCTGGATCAGCCGGATCAGCTCGAGGCTCTTGTAGGCCGCGATCCCGCCCCCGACGATCAAGAGCACGCTCCGCCCCGCCAGCATCATCCGCTCCGTTGCGTCCTAGCCCGTTTGCTGGTCTACGACCCGCCCGCCGCCGGTGCAAGCCGGCCCGCGACGCGGGAATCTGCCTGAGGCGACGATATGCTGAGATACAGTTTAGATCAGACAGCTGCGTTCGGCCGTTCGGCGGCGCTCACTCCCGCGACCGGGCCAACGCCGCACACGGGTCGTCGCGGGGCGGCGCCGGCGCGCGCAGCACCACGTCGAAGTCGTCGGCCGGATCGACCGCGCCCTCGACCTGTCCGAGCGCGACCACCTTCGCCTCGGGTTCGGCCAGCGCGATCATCGCCGGCATGCCCCGTTGCCGGTCCGCATGACCGCTGCCGGCGATCACCACGACCTGACCTCCGCCGGTCATGACCCGGGCCCAGAGGGTCGCGTCCGCGAGCCCCGCGTCGCGGAACCGCTGCGCCTCGACCATCCCCGGAAGCGTCTCCACGGCGATCAGGTCGCAATGCGACGTGGCCATCGCCTGCTCGCGCGCAGCTTGCTCCTCCGGAGCGAGCTGCTGGTCGAGCCCGTAGAGCGCCGCGTCCGGTCCGAACACGCCCGCCGCGCCCTCGAGCATCGCACGGTCGACGTCGGCGGGGGGCTGACCGGCCCCGAAGACCTGCGCCTGCGGGGCCGCTTCCAGAATTTCGGCGTAGAAGTCGAACGCCGGCCAGCCGGTCTCGGACCACTCCAGCGCCGCCGCCAGCGTCGCTCGGTCGGCGCCGTGCGCCCGCAGCTCGTTGACCGCCGCCTCGCTGTCCTGAGGGATCATCTCCAAGACCAGCGCCGCAGGCACCAGCGCCGCGACCACCGCGGCCTGGACACGATGGTGCTCCGGATTGCCATGGGTCTCGCCCAGAACGACGATGTCGGCGTCACGCGCCATCGCCAGAAATGCCGACAGTTCCGCCTCCGAACTGGCGGCTGCCGGCCCGAAAGCGCCGGCGAAGCCGACTCCGCAAAGCAGGGCAAGCCGCCGAAGGCATAGATCCGATCGCATCAGCACAGTCCGCGTCGTCCCATCCGCAGCCGTATCGCATACCGAGACCGACAGGTCACGCCGATACGGATCACGCCTGCATCAGGCCGTCGCCAGCGCTTCCGCGGCCGACCCGGTCACGCTTTCGAGGCGCTTGCGAAGCTTGGTCAGCGCCTGAGCCTCCAGCTGGCGAATGCGTTCCTTGCTCAGGCCTAGCTCCTGCCCGAGGCTTTCGAGGGTGCGCGGATCGTCGCGCAGCTTGCGCTCGACGATGATCATCCGCTCGCGCGCATTGAGCGCGCCCATCGCGTCGGTCAGCCAGCCGCGCACCCGGGTGATGTCGGCCTTGCGCGTCACCGTCTCGGCCGCCTGCGGTGCGTCGTCCACGAGCGTTTCGACCCACTCGCGCCCCTCCTCGCCGGCCTGCTGGGCGTTCAGCGAGAAATCCGCGCCGGCCAGCCGCGCGTCCATCATCTCGACGTCGCGCAGCGGCACGCCGATCTCCTCGGCGATCATCTCGCGCAGGCGCTGGCCGTCGAGCACGTCTCCGTTCTGCCCCGCCTCGCGTTCGAGCTTGGCGCGGACCCGGCGCAGGTTGAAGAACAACGCCTTCTGCGACGAGGTCGAGCCGGTTCGCACCATCGACCAGTTGCGCATCACGTAGTCCTGGATCGACGCCTTGATCCACCAGACGGCATAGGTCGAGAACCGAACGCCGCGGTCGGGGTCGAATTTCTCGGCCGCCTTCATCAGGCCGACGCCCGCCTCCTGGATCAGGTCGGGCATCGGCGCGCCGTAGCGGCGATACTTCGAGGCCATCGAGATCGCGAGGCGCATGTAGGCGTTCACCAGCCGGTGCAGCGCCTTTTCGTCGCCATGGTTGCGCCAGGCGCGGGCGAGGTCGAGTTCGGTTTCCGCGTCCAGCATCTCGGCGCCCATGGCGCGCTTGGTGACCGTTCGGGTGCCGGTGTCGTCGAAAGCCATTGTCGCGTCCTCCAATTGAACGTGCCCGGTCCTTTTCGACGACCTCTTGCACCCTTCATCGATTGCTTACGCGCTGCTAGGCGCATTGGATCACTGGGCAACGCCGGCGCGACCAGTGAGTTGCGTGCCCGGAAATGACTGTTCCGTTTCGATTTTCTGATATGGTTTCACATGCTTGCCGGCGAGCCGCGCGGTTTCAAGCACTTCGCTGGGAGGAGGCGCGGCGGGGCCGGGCAGGGTCGCCCGCCTGCCGGCGCACGCAATCGTTACCATCGGGTTACCCAACTGCCCGAATTTCGGGCATCGCTCCGGCCGTTAACGCTTAACCGACCGTCAATCATTGCAGCCGCAGCCTCTCGCATCGGTCGGCGAGGCAAGGGACGCATGGTGGCGCGGGCCTACACGGTGGCGTTTCAGGGCGTCGAGGCCCGCCTCGTCGAGGTGCAATGCGCCATCGCCGTCGGCCTGCCCGCCTTCAATCTCGTCGGCCTGCCCGACAAGGCGGTCTCCGAGGCAAAGGAGCGGGTGCGCGCCGCGCTGACCTCGATGGGCCTCGCGCTGCCCGCGAAGCGCATCACCGTCAACCTCTCGCCCGCCGATCTGCCGAAGGAGGGCTCGCATTTCGACCTGCCGATCGCGCTCGCCGTGCTCGCCGCGATGGAGGTGCTGCCGCGTGACGCGGTTGCCGGCAACGTGGCGCTGGGCGAGCTGTCGCTCGACGGCTCGCTGGTTGCGGTGATCGGCGCGCTGCCGGCCGCAGTCGCCGCCGCCGAGGCCGACTGCGGGCTGATCTGCCCGGCGGCCTGCGGGGCCGAGGCTGCCTGGGTCGGTGCGGTGCAGGTGATCGCGCCCGCGTCGCTGCTGGCGCTGGTCAATCACTTCACCGGCCGCGCGGCCATCGCGCCCGCCCAGCCGGGCACCGTCACCCCAGCCGCGAACGCTCGCGACCTCGCCGACGTGAAGGGCCAGGAAAAGGCCAAACGCGCTCTGGAGATCGCCGCGGCGGGGCGCCACCACATCCTGATGATCGGCCCGCCCGGCAGCGGAAAGTCGATGCTCGCCGCGCGCCTGCCCGGCATCCTGCCGCCTCTCGAACCCGCCGAGGCGCTGGAGACCTCGATGATCCACAGCCTCGCCGGCCTGCTCGCGGAAGGCGGCATCAGCCGCGCCCGGCCGTTCCGCACCCCGCACCACACCGCCTCGATGGCCGCCATCGTCGGTGGCGGCAAGGGGGCGAAACCCGGCGAGATCAGCCTCGCGCATCATGGCGTGCTGTTTCTTGACGAGTTTCCCGAGTTCCCCCGCCCGGTGCTGGAGACCCTGCGCCAGCCGATCGAGACCGGCGACGTGGTCGTCGCCCGCGCCAACGCCCATATCCGATACCCGTGTCGCTTCATGCTGGTGGCGGCAGCCAACCCCTGCCGCTGCGGATATCTGGCCGACGCCGCCCGCGCCTGCGCCCGGTCGCCCGACTGCGGCGCGGACTACCTCGGGCGCATCTCCGGGCCGCTGATGGACCGCTTCGACATCCGCATCGAGGTGCCGCCGGTCTCCGTCGAGGATCTCGCCCTGCCGCAGCCGACCGAAGGCAGCGCCGAGATCGCCGCCCGCGTCGCCCGCGCCCGCGCGCTGCAGCGCTTCCGCTACGCCGAGTTCCCGGGCGTCAGCGTCAACGCCGACGCCGAGGGCGACCTGCTGGACGCCGTCGCCGCTCCGGACCAGCCTGCCCAGCGCCTGCTCGAAGAGGTCGCCCGCAGGTTCCACCTCAGCGCCCGCGGCTACCACCGGGTGATCCGCGTCGCCCGCACCATCGCCGACCTCGAAGCGTCCGGGCCGGTCGAGAGGCGCCACATCGCCGAGGCGGTCGGATACCGGCTGGCGATCTGAATCGACGTCCGAAGCCGTGTCCGAGTTCGGACAGACCGTAACTATCGGAAAAAGCTATCTAAAAAGGTTAACGCGGCGTCGGATGCGCCGACTGTCCCAACCGACGCGCCGTCCAGCCGGCACATCGGCGCGGCGGTTGGCGCTGGACCGGACCGGGCGCATTCGATAATCCTCGCCGGTCACGTCCCAGGGAGCGAAGATGTCGGGGCACGGGCCAGCAAGACCGATGAGCGCGCGCCGGGGAGCCGGCCTGCGCGGGACCGCGGAGATTCCGGGCGACAAGTCCGTGTCGCACCGGTCGCTGATCCTCGGCGCCCTGGCGGTTGGCGAGACGCGGATCACGGGGCTGCTGGAGGGGCTGGACGTGCTCGACACCGCCAAAGCGATGCGGGCCTTCGGGGCCGAGGTCCTGTGCGAGGGGCCGGGCGCCTGGACGGTGCAGGGCGTGGGCGTGGGCGGCTTTCGCGAGCCCGCGGACGTGATCGACTGCGGCAATTCCGGCACAGGGGTGCGGCTGATCATGGGGGCGATGGCGACGAGCGACCTCAGCGCGACCTTCACGGGCGACGCGAGTCTGCGCTCGCGGCCGATGGGGCGGGTCACCGAGCCGCTGGCGCTGTTCGGGGCCGAGGCGCGCGGGCGGTGCGGCGGGCGGCTTCCGATCACGCTGATCGGGGCGGCGGAGCCGGTTCCGGTGCGCTATGCGACCCCGGTGCCCTCGGCGCAGGTGAAGTCCGCCGTGCTGCTGGCGGGCCTAAACGCGCCGGGCGAGACCGTGGTGATCGAGAAGGAGCCGACGCGCGACCACACCGAGCGGATGCTGGCGGGCTTCGGGGCGGAGGTTTCGACCGAGGTCACCGACGAGGGCCGGGTTATCGTGCTGCGCGGCCAGCCTGAGCTGCGGCCGCAGGTGATCGCGGTGCCGCGCGACCCGTCATCGGCGGCGTTTCCGGTGGCGGCGGCGCTGCTGGCCGAAGGCTCCGAG
>JANOEW010000231.1:0-6381 GCA_031413475.1 Amaricoccus sp. | reverse complement strand
GCCGTCTGCCGCACCACAAACGAGGGGTATTACCGCAGCACCGGGCGATGAGAGGTTGTTGGTTTGCCTGTCCTTGACGTGGACGGCGGTGATGCGCGGGCCGAACTCGGCGATCCAGTGCAGCGGGTCGGCCCCGCCCTTGATCACCCAGGCGATGTCGGCCTCCCATTCCAGGTCGGGGGCCGCCCTCGAAGATCGCCGCCTGCGGGAGGGCGCCGTCTGCGGTCTTTTTGAACTCGAAGTCGTGGTTGTGCCAGCCGAAGCCGAGGCCGGCGTCGCGCAGCGGCTTGCCCGCGGCGGCGAGGCGGCGGCCGAAGTCCTCGTAGCCGCGGCCGGTGGTCGGGCGCTGCTCGGCGGCGATGTGGGGGCAGTAGACCGTCGCGATGCCGAGGTCGCGCGCCATGGCGATGACCCGGTCGGGCTCGGTCTCGAGCACGTCGAGACCGACGTGGGCGGTGGGCATCGTCAGGCCGCTGGCCGCGAGCTGGGTTTTGAGCTTCGCGACCCCTGCGGCGTCGGCGTAGAGCGCGCCGTAGCCTTCGACGCCGCCATAGCCGAGGCGAGCGAGCAGGCGGAGCGTGTCCGCGAGCGGCGGGAAGTTGCGCGAGCTGTAGAGCTGGTAGGAGAAGGCGGTCATCGGGTTCCTCGGTTGGTCGGATCGGAGGTCGGCAGGCGGGCCGCTGCGGGGGCCGGAACGGAGGCGAGGCGGCGGGTCAGAGCCGCTGCTCGGATTGTTTGTCGAAGAGCGAGGCCTTGGAAATGTCCGCCGCGAGCCGGACCTCCTGCCCCGGACGGAAGCCGTGGTCGGCCACGGTGCGTACCGAGACGGTCTGGCCGGCCATGCGCAGCCAGACCAGGCTGTCCGAGCCCATCGGCTCGTCGATGTCCACGGTCGCCGGCACGCCCTCGGCGTCGGCGGGGCGGATGGCGATGTGTTCGGGGCGGACGCCCAGGATCGCGTCGCGGCCGACCGCGGCGGGCGTCGCTCCGTCGTAACCAGCAAGCGGGATGCGCGCGTCGGCCGTAGCGAAGACCGGGCCGCCGTTGCCGTTCTCGACCCGGCCCTGAAGCATGCTCATGGCCGGCGAGCCGATGAAGCCGGCGACGAACAGGTTCGCGGGCTTGTTGTAGATGGTCTTGGGGTCCGCGAGTTGCTGGATGACGCCACCGCGCATCACCGCGATGCGGTCGGCGAGCGTCAGCGCCTCGATCTGGTCGTGGGTGACGTAGACCATGGTGTTGTCGAGCTTGGCGTGCAGGCGTTTGATTTCGACGCGCAGCTCCGAACGCAGCTTGGCGTCGAGGTTCGACAGCGGCTCGTCGAACAGGAACACGTCGACGTCGCGCACCAGCGCCCGTCCGATCGCCACGCGCTGGCGCTGGCCGCCCGAGAGTGCCGCAGGCTTGCGGTCGAGCAGGGGTTCGATCTGCAAGACCTTGGCGGCGCGGGCGATGCGGGTGTCGATGTCGGCCCTGGGCAGGCCGGCGTTCTTCAGGCCGAACGACAGGTTGCCGCGCACGCTCATCTGCGGATAGAGCGCGTAGGACTGGAACACCATGCCGATGCCGCGGTCTTTCGGCTCCTCCCAGGTGACGTTCTTGCCCTTGATCCAGATCTGCCCCTCGGTGATGTCGAGCAGGCCAGCGATGCAGTTCAGAAGCGTGGACTTGCCGCAGCCCGACGGGCCGAGCAGCACGATGAACTCGCCTTCGGCCACGTCGATGTTGAGGTTGTTCAGCACGTTGACCGAGCCGTAAGTCAGCGTCAGGTCTTTGACGACGATGCTTGCCATGGGCTCAGCCTTTCACGGCGCCGGCGGCGATGCCGCGCACGAACAGTTTGCCGGAAATGAAGTAGATGGTCAGCGGCACCAGCCCGGTCAGGATCGTCGCCGCCATGTTGACGTTGTATTCCTTCACGCCCTGCACCGAGTTGACGATGTTGTTGAGCTGGACCGTCATCGGATAGACCTCCGGTTTCGTATAGACCACGCCGAACAGGAAGTCGTTCCAGATGCCGGTCACCTGCAGGATGATCGCCACCACGAAGATCGGCAGCGACATCGGCAGCATGATCTTGAAGTAGATGCCCCAGAACCCGGCCCCGTCGACGCGGGCGGCCTTGAACAGCTCCTCCGGCACCGAGATGAAGTAGTTGCGGAACAGAAGCGTCAGGATCGGCATGCCGAAGATCGTATGCACCAGAATCAGCCCCCAAAGAGTGCCGTAGAGACCGATCTCGCGCAGGATGATCACGAGCGGATAGAGCATCACCTGGTATGGGATGAAGGCCCCGAAGATCAGGATCGCAAAGAACGTCTCCGAGCCCTTGAAGCGCCAGTTCGCCAGCGAGTAGCCGTTCACCGATGCGATGGCGATGGACAGGACCACCGAGGGCACCGTGATCCGCACCGAGTTCCAGAACCCTCGGCTGAGGCCGTCGCAATTCAGCCCCGTGCAGGCCTCCTGCCAGGCCTTGACCCAGGGTTGGAACGTGATCTCTACCGGTGGCGAGAAGATGTTTCCGAGCCGGATCTCGGGCATACCCTTCAGCGAGGTCACGACCATCACGTAGAGCGGCAGCAGATAGTAGAGCGCGATGACGATCAGCGTGCCGTAGAGGATGATGTTGCGCCGCGACAGGGTGCGCCGGGGCCGGGCGCCCTGCGGTTGGTCGCGGCTGATGACGGCCCCGGCGATGGCGGCGGTGGTCAGCGTGGCGGGATTAGACACGGCGCTTGCCTCCGAATTCCAGGAAGGCCCAGGGCACGACGACGATCGCGACCGACAGCAGCATCATGGTCGAGGCGGCAAAGCCCTGCCCGAGGTTCTGGGCGCGGAACATGAAGTCGTAGACGTATTTCGCCGGCACCTCCGAGGCGTTGCCAGGCCCGCCGCCGGTCTGCGCCACCACGAGGTCGTAGAGCTTGACAATGCCGGAGGTGATGATGACGAGCGTGGTGATGAACACCGGCCGCATCATCGGGATGATTACCAGGAGGTAGGTCTTCCACATCGGGATGCCCTCGATGCGGGTGGCCTTCCAGATGTCCTCGTCTATGCCGCGCAGACCGGCGAGCATCAGGCACATCACCAGCCCGGTGCCCTGCCACAGTCCGGCGATCAGGATGCCGTAGATCACGATGTCGGCGTTGTAGAGCGGATCGAAGGTGAAGCTCTCGAAACCAAGGCCGCGAACGATCTTCTGCACGCCGAATTCGGGGTTGAGGATCCACTGCCAAACGAGGCCCGTCACGATGAAGCTCAGCGCGAAGGGATAGAGGAAGATGGTCCGGAAGGTGTCCTCGAAGCGAATCTTCTGGTCGAGCAACGCCGCCAGCACGAAGCCGATCACCAGGCTGAAGATCAGCGACAGGATGCCGTAGATCGCCAGGTTCTCAATCGAGACCAGCCAGCGGTCAGACGACCACAACCGTTCGTATTGCTGGATCCCGACGAATCGAAGTCGCGGCAGCAGCTTGGAGTCCGTGAACGAGTAGAGAACCGTCCAGAGCGTGCCGCCGACGAAGACCACCACCGCCGTGAGGATCATCGGGATCGAGGCGATCTTGGCGTTGAGGTTCCTGAAAAGCTGGTTCGGACGCGCGGATGCGGTCATTGCTGTCCCCCCGAATGTGCTGCTCGGAAGCAGGGAAAGCCGTCGGCCCGCGAGGGGCCGACGGCTTGGGCGGGGCGCTTACTCCGCCGATCCGATGAGTTCGGCGAACTGAGCTTGCGCCGCCTCGGGCGCGATGCTCGGATCGTTGAAGAACTGCACGAACAGGTCCTGGATCTGCGTCGCGGAGTCCTCGGTCAGAAGCTGCGTGACGGACGGGATGGTGTTGCCGGCCGCCAGGATCTCCAGTCCCTTCTTCATGCAGTCGTTGGCCGCCGCGAGATCAACGTCGCCGCGCACCGGCAGCGAGCCCTTCTTGAGGTTGAAGGCGACCTGGGTCGTTGGGGCCAGCATCACTGAGGCCAGTTCGCCCTGCGCCTTGGTGATCGCCTCGTCCTCCACCAACGGGAAATAGAAGGCGTCCCCGTCGGTCGAGATGATCTCGTTGACCCCGAGGCCCGGCAGGCAGGTGTAGTCCGTGCCGGCGACCTGGCCGGCGACCTGGAACTCGCCCTGCGCCCAGTCGCCCATGATCTGGCCCCCGGCTTCGGCGTTGATCACCATGTTGGTCGCCTGGTTCCATTCCTGGACCTTCGAGTTCGCCGCCATCTTGCGCGCGTCGTCGGCGGCCTTGAACACCCGGGCGATCTCCGGGCCCGCGGCGACTTCGGCGTTCTTCTCGCCGTAGACCTCCTTGAAGATGTCCGGTCCGGCGAGCGCGACCATCAGCACGTCGAAGGCGCCCGCGGTCTGCCAGGGCTGCTGGCCCATCGCGAGCGGCACCTTACCTGCGGCCTCGAGCGCCGGCGCGGCGGCGACGAACTCGTCCCAATTGGTCGGGACCGGCACGCCGGCGTCGGCGAACGCCTTGTTCGACAGCCACAGCCACTGCCACGAGTGGATGTTGACCGGCACGCAGTAGATCTTGCCGTCGAGCGTGCAGCTGTCGAGCATACCCGGCGGGTTGACGACGTCACGCCAGCCCTCGGCCTCGGCGATCTCGGTCAGGTCGCGCATCAGCCCGGCCTCAACCAGCTCCTCGGCCTGGCGGCCATGGTTGAACTGGGTCGCCGCCATCGGGTCGCCGCCGGTGATCCGGCTGATCATGATCGGCCGCGCCGTGCTGCCGGAGCCGGCGATGGCGCCGTCGACCCACTTGTTGCCGGTGGCGTCGAAGGCCTTGGCGAATTCGGCGACCGCCGCCGCCTCGCCGCCGGAAGTCCACCAATGGGTCACCTCCAGATCCACGGCGAGTGCGACGCCAGCCGGCAGCGCGGCCGTCGCCGCGAGCGCGGCGGCGAAAGTGCGAATTCTCATGCAGACCTCCCGTTTCTAAATCGTTGCAGTCGCAGGCTACGAGAAGCAGGCTGCAAAAGCAACCGATGATTTCGGCGGCGAGGGTCTCAGGCGGCGGTCGCGTCGCGCGGAAGTCGCGCGGAATCGTAATCTGCTTTATGAACAGATCGGCAATCGGCGTGTTGCCTGTTGCATTGTTCGCACTCCCGACCGATGGATCGGGGGGCGGACCGAGGCGATGCGGCGCGCCGGCGCGCTTGCGAGGGTGATCGTTTGACTGTAGCGTTACAGACGACGCGAGGATTTGCATGTGCCTGCCCGATTGAGTCGCCCCTTCGCCGCCGGTCGGTCCCGTGGATAGCCCGGACGAACGGCTCAGACAGGTCGCGGCGCGCCCGACTCTGAAGACGATCGCCCAGATCACCGGCCTGGCTGTCACGACCGTGTCGCGCGCGCTCAACGATGCGCCGGACATCGGTCAGGCGACCAAGGAGCGGGTCAAGCTGGCGGCGAAGCAGATCGGCTATCGGCCGAACCGCGCCGGGGTGCGCCTGCGCACCGGCAAGACCAACGTCATCAGCCTGATCTTGCCGATCGAGACCCAGATGCTCGGCCTCACGTCGCATATCGGCTATGGCATCTCGGAGCATCTGAGCGGGTCGCCGTACCACCTGATAGTCATCCCCTACGACATGGAGGGCGATGCGCTAGATCCGGTACGCTATGTCGTAGAAACCGGCGCGGCCGACGGCATCATCTTTTCGCGCACCGAACCGCACGACGCCCGGGTGCGCTATCTGTCCGAGCGCGGGTTTCCGTTCGTGACCCATGGCCGCACCGAGATGGGCATCGCCCACGCCTTTTTCGACTTCGACAACGCCGCCTATGCCGAGATCGCCGTCGATCGGCTGGCCGCACGCGGCCGGGGACGTCTGGCGTTGCTGGGCCCGGCGGCGCACCTCAGCTTCGCGGGGCACCTGTCGACGGGGTTTCAGCGCGGCGTCGAACGGCGCAACCTGGTGGACATCCCGATCCGGTCCATCACCATCGACAGTTCCTACGAAGCCATCCAGGCCGAGATGCGCCGGCTCATGGCCTCCGAGCGTCGTCCGGACGGCATCGTGTGCGCGAGCGCCGCGGCGGCGATCGCGGCGATCACCAGCGCGGAGGACATCGGGCTGGTGATCGGCCGCGACTTCGACGTCGTCGTCAAGGAATCTTTCAACCTCATGCGCAACTTCCGCCGCGAGATCGAAGTCGTGCACGAGGACTTCCGCGCGGCGGGAATGGGCCTGGCGCTGGCGGTGCTGCGCCGGATCGAAGGCGTGCCCGTTGCGGAGCTTCAGACCCTCGTCGTGCCGCGAGGCTGACGGTCGACGTGCGCCGGACGCCGCCGCGGTCAACCTTGCCCCGGGCCGTCCCGCGCCCTAATCACCGACTAGTCACGGAGGCCCCGATGCCTGATCCCC
>JANOEW010000230.1:0-7445 GCA_031413475.1 Amaricoccus sp. | reverse complement strand
GGCGCACCCACGATTTGCCGCCCGAGACGGCGGCCGACTACTCGCGGCTCATGGCCGTCAGCCAGACCCTGGTCGCCGGCGAGACGCTGGCCTCGGCCCCGCTCGGAGGGGTGCGCCGGTTGCTCGACGTGGGCGGCGGCGAGGGGGCGTTCCTCGAGGCCGCGCTGCGCGCCACGCCCGGCCTGAGCGGGGTGGTCTTCGACCTGCCCGCCGTCGCCGCCCGCGCCGCGGTGCGTCTGGCCGCCGCCGGCCTGGGGGCTCGTGCCACGGCGGTCGGCGGCAGTTTCCTCGACGACCCGCTGCCGGCGGGGGCCGACGCGGTCAGTCTGGTGCGCGTGCTCTACGACCACGACGATCCGGTGGTCGCGGCGTTGCTCGGCAAGGTGCGCGACACGCTGCCGCCGGGGGGTTTGATCCTGATCTCCGAGCCGATGTCCGGCGGCGCCCGGCCGACCCGCGCCGGCGACGCCTATTTCGGCTTCTACACGCTGGCCATGGGAACCGGCCGACCGCGCGCCCCGGCGCGGCACGCCGAATTGCTGGCCGCGGCGGGCTTTCGCGACGTCCGTCGCCACCCAACCCGCCAGCGTTTCGTGACCTCGGTGATGACCGCCCGCCGCGTTTGATTTTCGCCGGGGCGTCTGTAACGAATGATTGACAAGCGTAACTGTCAAGCTAACATGACATATCGGCGCGCAGCATCCGGGCGAGAGATCCGGGGCAGAGAGCGAGGAGAGGTGCAGATGGAGACCACGGCCGTCCTGCTCGACGCTCCGGGGCGCCTGTCGCTCGAAACCGTTCGCCTCGACGACCCGAAGCCCGGCGATATCGTGGTCCGGGTCAGCCATTCCGGCATCTCCACCGGCACGGAGAAGCTGTTCTTCACCGGCCGGATGCCGCCGTTTCCCGGCATGGGCTATCCCCTGGTGCCCGGCTATGAATCGATCGGCGAGGTCGTCGAAGCCGGCCCCGAGTCGGGGCATCGCGCCGGCGAGATCGTGTTCATTCCCGGGGCGGACTGCTACGGCAAGGTTCGCGGCCTGTTCGGCGGCGCGGCCCGCACCATCGTGACCGGCGGAGACCGGGTGGTGGCGCTCGACCGTGGCATCGGACCCGAGGGCGCGCTGCTCGCGCTCGCGGCCACCGCGCGGCATGCGGTCGCCGGGCTCGGCCACGACCTGCCCGAACTGATCGTCGGCCACGGCGTGCTCGGCCGGCTGATCGCGCGGATCACGCTGGCCGCTGGCGGCCGGCCGCCGGTGGTCTGGGATATCGACGCCGAGCGCCGCAAGGGCGCCGAGGGTTACGTCGCCGTGCATCCCGACGACGACCCGCGCCGCGATTACCGCACGATCTTCGACGTCTCCGGCGACAGCGGGGTGCTGAATACGCTGATCGGCCGGCTGGCGAAGGGTGGCGAAATCGTGCTGGCCGGGTTCTACGCTGACCCGCTCGGCTTCGCCTTCCCGCCCGCGTTCATGAAGGAGGCGCGCATCCGCGTCGCCGCCGAGTGGAGCCGCGACGACATGCTCGCGACGCGGCTGCTGGTCGAGGAAGGCGCGCTGTCGCTGGCCGGCCTGATCACCCACACCGCGCCAGCGTCGGATGCGGCGGAGGCCTACGCGACGGCGTTCAACGATCCTGCCTGTCTGAAGATGATCCTGGACTGGAAGGGCTGCGCATGACCGTCGAGCTGAAGATCCCCGGGGCCGGCGGCGCCAGCATCGCGGAGAACGACGCCGCGCTCCGCGCCGAGGCGAACGCGCCACTGGGCGAGATCCCGGTGCGCGAGGCGACCAAGGACACCCAGATCATCGCGATCTACGGCAAGGGCGGCATCGGCAAGTCGTTCACGCTGGCGAACCTCAGCTGCATGATGGCCGAGCAGGGCAAGCGCGTGCTGCTGATCGGCTGCGACCCGAAGTCCGACACCACCTCGCTGCTGTTCGGCGGCAAGGCCTGCCCGACCATCATCGAGACCTCGTCGAAGAAGAAGCTCGCCGGCGAGGAGGTCGCGATCGGCGACGTCTGCTTCAAGCGCAACGGCGTGTTCGCGATGGAGCTCGGCGGGCCCGAGGTCGGCCGCGGCTGCGGCGGGCGGGGGATCATCCACGGCTTCGAGCTTCTGGAGAAGCTCGGCTTCCACGACTGGGACTTCGACTACGTGCTGCTCGACTTCCTCGGCGACGTGGTCTGCGGCGGCTTCGGCCTGCCGATCGCGCGGGACATGTGCCAGAAGGTGATCGTGGTCGGGTCGAACGACCTGCAGTCGCTGTATGTCGCGAACAACGTCTGCTCGGCGGTCGAGTACTTTCGCAAGATGGGCGGCAACGTCGGGGTCGCCGGCATGGTGATCAACCGCGACGACGGCACCGGCGAGGCGACCGCCTTCGCAAACGCGGTCGGCATCCCGATCCTCGCCACGATCCCCGCCAACGACGACATCCGGCGCAAGTCGGCCAACTACCAGATCGTCGGCACCTCCGAGTCGCAATGGGGCCCGATGTTCGCGGAGCTCGCCGAGAACATCGCCGTCTCGATCCCGAACCGCCCGAACACGCTGACCCAGGACGGCCTGCTCGGGCTGTTCTCGTCCAAGGACACCGGCGGTGACGTTGTGCTCGAACCCGCCACCGACGCCGACATGCGCGGCAAGCACTATGCGCCGAAACCCTCGCTGGAGGTGGTGTACGACAATGTTTGATCTCGTGGAGCTCGACCAGGCCGAAACCGCCCTGCGCGCGCTTGCATCGGGCGAAACTCCCCCCCTCGCGCGCGCGTCTGAACCCGCGTCGGCGGACCAGCCCAAGGGCGACATCTCCCGCTGTCCCTTCCACAACGGCGCGATGTCGCTCGAGAGCCTCGCCGCATGACCCTTGAGTCCCGCTATGACGCCAGCGACGCGGCCCCGGTCCTGACCGGAACGCCGAACGCGACCTCCGCCCCGACGACGGTGGCGGACGGCCTCGGCTGTCATTCCGGGACCGAGAAGATGCGCGCCGAAGCGATGAACGGCGGCAACGCCGAGTTGCTGGAGCGGTTCGCCAAGGACTACCCGCAAGGCCCGCACGACAAGCCGCAGAGCATGTGCCCGGCCTTCGGCAGCCTGCGCGTCGGCCTGCGAATGCGCCGCGTGGCGACCGTGCTCTCCGGGTCGGCCTGCTGCGTCTACGGCCTGACCTTCGTCAGCCATTTCTACGGCGCCCGCCGCTCGGTCGGCTACGTGCCGTTCAACTCGGAAAGCCTCGTCACCGGCAAGCTGTTCGAGGACATCCGCGAAGCGGTCCACGACCTCGCCGACCCCGAGCGCTACGACGCGATCGTGGTCACGAACCTCTGCGTGCCGACCGCCTCCGGTGTGCCGCTGCGCCTGCTGCCCGACCAGATCGACGGCGTGCGCATCGTCGGCATCGACGTGCCGGGCTTCGGCGTGCCGACCCATGCCGAGGCCAAGGACGTCCTCGCCGGCGCGATGCTCGCCTACGCCCGTCGCGAGATCGAGGCCGGCCCGGTCCCGGCGCCCAAGGGTGGCAAGTCCGACCGCCCCACCGTCACACTCCTCGGCGAGATGTTCCCGGCCGACCCCATGAGCATCGGAGCGCTGCTCGCCCCCCTCGGCCTCGCCGCCGGCCCGGTCGTTCCCTGCCGCGAATGGCGCGAGCTCTACGCCGCCCTCGACTGCGGCGCCGTCGCCGCGATCCATCCGTTCTACACCGCCGCGATCCGCGAGTTTCAGGCCGCCGGCCGCCCCGTCCTCGGCTCCGGCCCGGTCGGCGTCGACGGGACCGAAGCCTGGCTCCGCGCCGTGGGCGACATCTTCAATGTCCCGGTGGACAAGATCGCCGAGGCTCAGAACGCCGTCCTGCCCGCGATCCGCGCCGGCCTCGCCGCGAATCCGGTCAAGGGAACGATCACGCTCGCGGGCTACGAGGGCTCCGAGTTGCTGGTCGCCCGCCTGCTGATCGAGTCCGGCGCCGACATCCCCTATGTCGGGACCGCCTGCCCCAAGACCCCGTGGAACGCCGAGGACGCCGCCTGGCTGCGGACGCGCGGCGTGACGGTGAAGTTCCGCGCCAGCCTCGAAGACGACTGCGCCGCGATGGAGGCGATCCGTCCCGACCTGGCCATCGGCACGACGCCGGTGGTGCAGAAGGGCAAGGAGATGGGCATCCCTGCGCTCTACTTCACCAACCTGATCTCCGCCCGCCCGCTGATGGGCGTCGCTGGAGCGGGCCAACTCGCGCAGGTCGTCAACGCCGCCATCGCCAACAAGGCGCGGATGGAAACGATGCGCGAGTTCTTCGAGGGGCTGGGCAGGGCGACACCGCTGGAATCTGGGAGGGCTCCCCGAACGTCCAGCCCGAGTTCCGCGCCCGGCACCAGAAGAAGCTCGAAAAGCAGGCTCGCGCCGCCAAGGCCGAGGAGATGATCTGATGCTCGTGCAGGATCACGACCGGGCCGGCGGCTACTGGGGCGCGGTCTACGCCTTCACCGCGTTGAAGGGTCTGCAGGTCGTCATCGACGGACCCGTAGGCTGCGAGAACCTGCCGGTCACCTCGGTTCTGCACTACACCGACGCCCTGCCGCCGCACGAACTTCCCATCGTCGTCACCGGCCTCGGCGAAGAAGAAATGGGATCCGGCACCGAAGAGTCGATGAAGCGCGCCTGGGGCACGCTCGACCCGGCGCTGCCCGCGGTCGTCGTCACCGGCTCGATCGCCGAGATGATCGGTGGCGGCGTCACGCCGCAGGGCACCAACATCCAGCGCTTCCTGCCGCGCACCATCGACGAGGACCAGTGGCAGGCGGCCGACCGTGCGATGACCTGGGCCTTCACCGAGTTCGGCATGACCAAGGGCCGGATGCCCAAGGAGGCCGCGCGCCCCGAAGGCGCCAAGCCGCGGGTCAACATCCTCGGCCCGATGTACGGCACGTTCAACATGCCGTCCGACCTGCACGAGATCCGTCGGCTCATCGAAGGCATCGGCGCCGAGGTCAACATGGTGATGCCGCTCGGAGCCCACCTCGCGGACATGCCGAAGCTGGTGAACGCTGATGCCAACGTCGTGATGTACCGCGAGTTCGGCCGCGGGCTGGCGGAGTGCCTCGGCAAGCCCTACCTCCAGGCCCCGATCGGCCTGAACTCCACCACCAGCTTCCTGCGCACCCTAGGCGAGATGCTCGGCCTCGAGCCCGAGCCGTTCATCGCCCGCGAGAAGCACTCGACGATCAAGCCGCTCTGGGACCTGTGGCGTTCGGTGACGCAGGACTTCTTCGCCACCGCCTCGTTCGCGATCGTGGCGAACGAGACCTACGCGCGGGGCATCCGCAATTTTCTCGAGACTGACCTCGGGCTGCCCTGCGCTTTTGCCGTCGCACGCACCGCCGGGACCAAGACCGACAACGAGGCGGTGCGCGCAATGATGCACGCGAAGCGGCCGCTGGTCGTGATGGGGTCGATCAATGAGAAGATGTACCTCGCCGAAATGAAGGGCGGCTTCGGCCCCAAGCCCGCCTTCATCCCCGCCTCCTTCCCCGGCGCCGCGATCCGGCGGGCCACCGGCACGCCGTTCATGGGCTACGCCGGCGCCACCTACCTGGTGCAGGAGGTCTGCAACGCGCTGTTCGACGCGCTGTTCCATATCCTGCCGCTCGGCTCGGAGATGGACGCGGCGCAGTCGACGCCGACCAACCTGCGCCGCGACCTGCCCTGGGACCTCGACGCTCAGGCGCTTCTCGACGAGATCGTCGCCTCGCACCCGGTGCTCACCCGCATCTCCGCCGCCAAGTCGCTGCGCGACGAGGCCGAAAAACGCGCGCTCGACGGCGGTCACGCCCGGGTCGAGCGTACTACCGTCGCCAGCCTTCAGCCAGAGGGCGCCGCCAGATCCGATCGAAGGGAGAGAGACGCATGACCGCTTCAACCCACCACGGCCACGCGCACCGCGTTCGCCACGCCAACCGGCTGGAATACACGCTCTACTTCATCCTGATCCTGATCCTCGCAATCTCGATCCCCACCGCGCTGGTGCGTTCGGTCCTGCCGAACCGGACCGCCGAGCCGCGGCGCTTTTTCCTGGCGGAGGCCTGGGCGATGGCCCAGCGCGTCACGCCGCAAGTCTTCGCCGCCTGAGAAGGCGGCTTCACCGATCCGCCCCCGGCGACGGGGACGGGTTTGCCAGGCAGGCTTCTGTCCGGCGCCCTGGCCGCGAGGTTTCTGCGGCGTCAGTCGAACCATCCGGAGGATAGTTTATGGCTGAAAATTCGGGCCTGTCGTTCACAGGCCTCACGGACGACCAGGCGCAGGAGCTGCACAGCGTCTACATGAGCGGGTTGTACCTCTTCTCAACCGTCGCGATCGTGGCGCACCTCGCCGTCTTCATCTGGCAACCGTGGTTCTGAGGAGGACAAGATGAGCAAGTTCTACAAGATCTGGCTGGTCTTCGATCCGCGCCGCGTCTTCGTGGCGCAGGGCGTCTTCCTCTTCCTTCTGGCGGCGATGATCCACCTCGTGCTGCTCAGCACCGAGCGGTACAACTGGTTCGAGCAGGCCGCGCTGAAGTACGCCGGCGGCTGATCGCCCGTGTCGCCTCGGGACACCAACGCTGCGGGCGGCGCACCCCGCCCGCAGCAGACCACAGGAACCTCGGCTTAGACCCTTCGAGGCCCGAGCCTCTGATGCGGAGACAGAAGCATGGCCTTGCTCAGCTTCGAACGAAAGTATCGCGTCCGCGGTGGGACGCTCATCGGCGGCGATCTCTTCGATTTCTGGGTCGGACCGTTTTACGTTGGCTTCTTCGGTGTCGCCACCTTCTTCTTCGCAGCGCTCGGAACGATCCTGATCTTCTGGGGCGCTGCGCTCGGAGACACGTGGAATCCCTGGCTGATCAACATCGCGCCGCCGGACATTTCCTACGGCCTCGGAATGGCGCCGCTCGCCGACGGCGGTCTCTGGCAGCTGATCACCGTTTGCGCCCACGGCGCCTTCATCGCCTGGGCGCTGCGCGAGGTCGAGATCGCCCGCAAGCTCGGCATGGGCTACCATGTGCCGATCGCGTTCGGCTTCGCCATCCTCGCCTATTCGACGCTGACGGTGTTCCGCCCGATGCTGCTCGGCGCCTGGGGCCACGCGTTCCCCTACGGCATCTTCAGCCACCTCGACTGGGTATCGAACGTCGGCTACCAGTACCTGCACTTCCACTACAATCCGGCGCATATGCTGGCGGTGACCTTCTTCTTCACCACCGTGCTCGCGCTGTCGCTGCACGGCGGCCTGGTGCTCTCCGCGACCAACCCGCCGAAGGGGCAGGAGATCAAGACGCCCAACCATGAGGACACCTTCTTCCGCGACTTCATCGGCTATTCGATCGGCACGCTGGGCATCCATCGCCTGGGGCTGTTCCTCGCGCTGTTCCTCGCGCTGTCGGCCGGGTTCTGGAGCGCGG
>JANOEW010000229.1:0-5969 GCA_031413475.1 Amaricoccus sp. | reverse complement strand
TCGGCTTCGGCGCGATCACCTTCGTGCTCACCAACCCGAACTTCCTCGGCGCGGACGGCGCTCTGGTCGGCGGCAACAACATGGCGGCCGTGCATCTTGCGGGCGCGGTGGGCGGCAACATCTTCCTCGGCTTCATCTCGGCGGTGGCCTTCGCGACCATCCTTGCGGTGGTGGCGGGACTAACGCTGTCGGGCGCCTCGGCTGTCTCGCATGACATCTACTCGACCGTGTTCAAGGGCGGGAAGGCCGACAGCAAGGCGGAGCTGAAGGTGTCGCGGATCGCGACGCTCTGCCTCGGCGTCGTGGCGGTGCTGCTTGGCATCCTTTTCGAGAAGCAGAACATCGCCTTCATGGTCTCGCTCGCCTTCGCAGTCGCGGCCTCGGCTAACTTCCCGGTGTTGTTCATGTCGGTGTTGTGGAAGGACTGCACGACGCGGGGTGCGGTGATCGGCGGCTTCCTCGGGCTGGTCTCGTCGGTGGCGCTGACGGTGCTGTCGCCGTCAGTCTGGGAGGCGACGCTCGGCAATCCCGCCGGTTCGGCGCCGTTCCCCTACACCTCGCCGGCGCTGTTCTCGATGACGCTCGCCTTCGTCGGGATCTGGTTTTTCTCGATCACCGACCGGGGATCGCGGGCGCGGATCGACCGGGCCGGCTTCGCCGCGCAGCAGGTGCGCTCGGAGACCGGGATCGGCGCGGCCGCGGCTTCCGGGCACTGAGCGAACGCGGTCGGGGCCAGGCATGACCGACGCTCGTGACCCCGCAACTGGCGAAATCGGCCCGCCTTCTTTGAGGCGGGCCGAACGCGCGCAGCGCGAGTTCGTGCCGCTGCTGATGACGTCTCGGGTCGGGGACGCTTTTGTGCGCAAGCCGTTCTTTGTCGACGGCGCCACCGACATCGTGACCGTCTGCCGCGGACTGGCGGCCAGCGGCCTCAGTGAGGCGCTCGTGCGGGACGGTGAGCGTCTCGGCGTCTTCACTACCACCGATCTTCGCGACGCGCTGCTGCGCCCCGAGGCCCCCTCCGAGCTGGCGGTGCGCGAGGTCGCCACGTTCGAGACCCGCTCGGTGTCGGTCGACGACGAGCTCTTCGCGGCGATGCTGCTGATGCTGCGGCACCGGATCCACCGCGTGGTGGTGCGCGACGGTGCGGAGGTGGTCGGCCTGCTCGGCCAGCTCGAGCTGATGGCCTTCGTCGCCAGCCACTCGCATCTGATCGCGATGCAGGCGACCGAGGCGGCGGACCTCGCCGAACTGAAGGCTGCGGCGGTCCAGATCGACAGCCTGATCCGGGTGCTGCACGAGGACGGCGTGCGGGTAGACGTGATCATGGGCATCGTGCGCGAACTGAACGGCCACGTGTTCGCCCGGCTGTGGGAGCTGGTCGCGCCGCAGGCGCTGCGCGACAACAGCTGCGTGATCGTGATGGGCAGCGAGGGTCGCGGCGAGCAGATCATCAAGACCGACCAGGACAACGCGCTGATCGTGCGGGACGGCTTCGCGGTCGAGGGGCTGGAGGCGATCACCGAGGCGTTCACCGCCGCGCTCAACGACTTCGGCTATCCGCCATGCCCGGGAGGCGTCATGCTCAGCCGACCCGCTTGGCGCCGGCCGCTGGCGGGCTACCGCGACGCGGTTCGGGACTGGGTGCATGGGTCCGATCCGGAGGGTCCGATGCGCCTTGCGATCTTTCTCGATGCGGATGTGGTGGCGGGCGACGCCACGCTGCTGGCCGAGGCGCGCGGGTTCGTCGACGAGATTCTGTTCGACAGCTTCGTCTTCTTTGCCCGGTTCGCCCGGGCGGTGGATCAGTTCGGAGCAGCGTGGTGGACCCGCCTGCCCGGGTTCAGCGGGCGGGCGGCGGCGGAGATCGACATAAAGAAGCTCGGGATCTTTCCGATCGTGCACGGGGTCCGGGCACTGGCGCTGCAGTACCGGCTGCGGGATCTCGGCACCGGCGACCGGCTGCGCGCGCTGGTCGCGGCGGAGCGGATCGAGGAGACGCTGGCGCGCGATCTGATCGAGGCGCTGCACGTCCTGATCGGCCTGAAGCTTGCGAGCAACCTACGCCAGAGGGCCGAGGGCAGGGCGCCTGACAACAGCGTCCGGATGGGCGAGCTCGGCGCGCTGGAGCGGTCGGCGCTCAAGGAGGCCCTCACCATCGTCCGGCAGTTCAAGCAGTGGCTGGCGCGTCATTTTGGGCTGGAAAAGCTGTGAAGGGGGCGCCGCCGAACGCATCATCGCCTCGCCTCGCTGATCGCCGCAGTCGCACGCGTGCGAGGGCGGTCATGCTGCTGATTGCAAACGCAATTTCTCTCGGCGTTAAGCCGAAGGCAATCTTCGTTAACGTGACGCGTCGCCGGTCTGCGCCGGCTGGAACGTCCGCCTCATGAGACCGCGGCGCGCCTCGCGCGGTCCCAGCGCGCAGGTGCTCGTCGCGCTCTGGGGCGCCGGGTTGGTGCTGTTCAACTTCCCGATGCTGATCGTGTTCGACCGCGACGTCACGGTGCTGGGGCTGCCGCTGCTGCCGGTCGCCCTGTTCGGAAACTGGGCGCTGCTGATCGGGGCTCTCGCCTGGGCCCTCGAGCGCGGGCCGGCGCGGCGGCGCGGTTCCGAGCCGCCCCCGTCCAATCCGGTGCCGCCCGCGCCGCCGGGTGCGCCATGATCGCGCCGTCGCTCGTGATCGGCGCGTCGGTCGGCTATCTGCTCGTGCTGTTCGCCGTCGCCGCCTTCGGCGACGCGCGGGCGGCGCGCGGCCGGTCGCTGATCGGAAGCAGCTGGATCTATGCGCTGTCGCTCGCCGTCTACTGCACGGCCTGGACCTATTTCGGCAGCGTCGGCCGGGCGGCGGCCTCCGGGGTCTGGTTCCTGCCGATCTACATTGGGCCGACGCTGGCGATGCTGCTCGGCTGGATCGTCGTGCGCAAGATGATCCGGATCGCGCAGACCTACCGGATCACCTCGATCGCCGACTTCATTGCGAGCCGCTACGGCAAGAGCCCGCTGCTCGCCGCGCTGGTCACGCTCATCACGGTGATCGGCATCGTGCCCTACATCGCGCTGCAGCTGAAGGCGGTGTCGGCGGGCTATCACCTGCTGACAAGCGGTCCGGATCTGGTCGAGGGGCCGCAGGTCGGCTGGTGGCGCGACGGGGTGCTGTTCGTGTCGCTCGCGCTCGCGGCCTTCACGATGATGTTCGGCACGCGCCACCTCGACAGCGCCGAGCGGCACGAGGGCATGGTCGCGGCAGTGGCCTTCGAGTCGGTGGTCAAGCTCGTCGCCTTCCTCGCGGTCGGGGCCTTCGTGACTTGGGGCCTGTTCGACGGCATGGGCGACATCTGGGCGCGCGCGCAGGCCTTCCCGGAGCTGCGCGGGCTGCTGCGGCTGGGCGGCGAAGAGGGGGCCACCGCCTTCGGCTTCGCAGACTGGTTCGCGCTGACCGTGCTTGCGATGCTGTCGGTGCTGCTCCTGCCGCGCCAATTCCAGATGATGGTGGTCGAATGCGTCGACGAGCGGCATTTGCTGCGGGCGGCTTGGGTGTTTCCGGCCTATCTGCTGCTGATCAACATCTTCGTGCTGCCGATCGCGATCGGCGGCGCGGTGCTGTTCGGGCCGGGACGGATGGACCCCGAGACCTTCGTGCTGTCGCTGCCGCTCGCCCACGGCGCGCCGTGGCTGGCGTTGTTCGCCTATCTCGGCGGGTTATCGGCGGCGACGGGCATGCTGATCGTCGAGACCGTCGCGATCGCCACCATGGTGTGCAACGATCTGGTCATGCCGGCGCTGCTGCGCCGGCGCGGGTTCGGCGTGCGGGCGCAGGGCGACCTGACCGGGCTGCTGCTCAACATCCGGCGCGCGGCGATCGTCGGCGTGCTGATCCTCGGCTATCTCTATTTCCGCATCGCCGGCGACGCCTACGCGCTGGTCAGCATCGGGCTGATCAGCTTCGCCGCGGTGGCGCAGTTCGCCCCTGCCCTGCTGGTCGGCATGTACTGGCGCGGCGGCACCCGCATCGGCGCGCTCGGGGGCCTGCTCGGCGGCTTCGCGCTGTGGACCTACACGCTGATGCTGCCCTCGGTGGCCAAGTGCGGCTGGATGCCCGCCGGCTTCGTCGAGTACGGCCCGTTAGGGTTCGGGCTCCTGGCGCCGGAGCGGCTGTTCGGCCTCGTGGGGCTCGACAGCCTGACCCAGTCGCTGTTCTGGAGCCTGCTGGTCAACGTCACGCTCTATGTCGGCCTTTCGTTGTGGCGGCGGCCGGACGCGCGCGAGGCGAGCCAGGGGCTGCTGTTCGTCGAGGTCTTCGAGCGCGCGCAGCCCGCGACCGGCGGGGCTCCGGTGTTCTGGCGCGGCCGCGCCCGGCTGGAGGACCTGACCGCGCTGGCCGCCCGCCTGCTCGGCCCGAGCCGGGCCAAGGCGCTGTTCGAGGAGCATGCGCGCGAGACCGGCGTGGGATCGGTCGCGCGGCTGGTGCCCGACGCGCGCCTCGTCGACCGGGTCGAACGCCAGATCGCAGGCGCCGTCGGCAGCGCCTCGGCGCGGGTGATGATCGCCTCCGCCGTGCAGGAGGAGCCGCTGGCGATCGACGACGTGCTCGAGATTCTCGAAGAGGCCTCGCAGCTGCGCGGGTATGCGCGCGCGCTGGAGGAGAAGTCGACCTCGCTGGAGCAGGCGACGGCTGAACTGCGGGCCGCCAACGAGCAGCTGAAGAGCCTGGATCATCTGAAGGACGACTTCGTGTCCTCGGTGACTCATGAGCTCCGCACGCCGCTGACTTCGATCCGCGCGCTGTCCGAGCTGATGCTCGATGCCCCGGAGATGGGCGCCCCGGAGCGCGAGCGGTTCCTGCGCATCGTCGTCTCGGAGAGCGAGCGGCTGAGCCGGCTGGTCAATCAGGTGCTCGACCTCGCCCGGATCGAGTCCGGCCACGCCGAGTGGCGCAGCGCCGAGGTCGACATGCGCGCGTTAATCGAGAGCGCCGTGCAGACGACCTCCGAGCTGTTCCGCGAGCGTGGTGCGGAGGTGAGACTTGTCCTGGCGGACGACGTGCCAGTGATCCGGGCGGACCCGGACCGACTGACCCAGGTGATGGTGAATCTGCTGTCGAACGCAGCGAAGTTCGTTCCCGCCACCTGCGGCCGCGTCGACGTGGCGCTGCGCCGGGACGGCGACGGTCTGGTGGTCGAGGTGCGCGACAACGGGCCGGGCGTGCCGCCGGGCGACCATGAGCGGATCTTCGAGAAGTTCCGCCAGGGCGGGGACGCGCAGTCCCGGCCTTCGGGGACCGGCCTCGGGCTTCCGATCAGCCGGCAGATCATCGATCATTTCGGCGGGCGCATGTGGCTCGAGCAGGGTCCGGACGGGGACCCGTGCTTCGCCTTCCGCCTGCCGTTCGCAACTCCGGGGACGCCATGAGCGTGAAGATCCTGATCGCCGACGACGAGGCGAACATCGTCGTGACGCTCGAGTTCATGATGAAGCGCGAGGGCTACGAGGTGCTGGTGGCGCGCGACGGCGTGGAGGCGCTGGCGACGATCCGACGGGAGCGGCCGCGGCTGGTGCTGCTCGACGGGATGATGCCGGGGATGACGGGCTTCGACGTCTGCGCGGCGGTGCGCGCCGATGCGGACATCCGCGACACCAGAATCGTGATGCTGACCGCCAAGGGGCGCGAGACCGACCTCGCGCGTGGCGCGGGCGTGGGCGTGGACGCCTATGTCACCAAGCCGTTCTCGACGCGCGATCTGGTCGCCAAGGTGCGGGAGATGCTGGGATGAGGCCTGACTGGCGGCTCGTGCTCGCGATGCTGGCGCCCGGCGCGGCGCTCGGGCTGTGGCTGGTGGCGGGCGGCTGGGGGTTGCGCGCGGCGCTCGATCCGGCGCAGCGGGTGGCTGTCGACGCAGCGCTCGGGCCGCTGGCGGCGTCACACGGGATGCTGGCGGTGCTGTGGTGGCTGGCGGCCGCCGCGCTGGGGG